>CAIOZS010000129.1 GCA_903862845.1 uncultured Thermoleophilia bacterium | reverse complement strand
CCGGCCCGGCAGATCCTCGGCGCGGCACAGGTCGATGAGCAGCGCGGCGAAGCTCGTGAGCACCTCGTCGCCGGCCCTGTGACCGGCGCTGTCGTTGACGCGTTTGAGGCCGTCGAGGTCGAGGCTCACGACGGCCGAGGGGCTGCCGTGACGGCGGGCCAGCGAGACCGTCTTCTCGAGGGCCTGGTAGAAATGGCGGCGGTTGGCGAGGCCGGTGAGCACGTCGGTGGCGGCGATGCGCGTGATGGTGGCGTTGGCGGCTTCAAGGATGGCGCCTTCGCCGACGAGCTCGTCGTTGAGGCGCAGCTGCTCGACGTTGATATCGGTCAGCGCCTGGTTTCGCTGCACTTGGGCGCGCCTCTGCGCCGTGACGTCCCAGCTGGTGCCGATCATGTGCGTGGGCAGGCCGGCGGCGTCACGCTGCACGAGACCGAGGCCGCGGATGACTCGGATGGTCCCGTTCGGCCAGAGCACGCGGTACTCGGTGTCGAACTCCTTCTCGCCGCGCAGCGCCGCCTGGATCTCGGCGTCGCCGCGCTCGCGGTCGTCGGGGTGCAGGCTCGCCTGCCAGGCCTCGTAGGCGCCGCTGAACTGCTGGCGCGTGATCCCGTAGAGGGCGAACATCTGCTCGTCCCAGACGACCGTGCCGTCGGTGACGAAGTAGTCCCAGAGGCCGACGCCGCCGGCGCGCGTGGCGAGCGCCAGGCGGGCGGCGACATCGCGTAGCGCTTCCTCCGCCTGCTTGCGCTCGCTGATGTCGAGCTGCGTGCCGATCATTCTGAGCGGGCGCCCGTCCGCGTCCCACTCCGAGACCTTGCCGCGATCGAGCACCCAGACCCAGTGGCCGTCCTTGTGGCGCATGCGCGCCTCACACGCATAGATGTCCGACTGCCCGGAGAAGTGCTCCTCGAGGAGCAGGTCCGCACGCTGCAGGTCCTCGGGATGGGTGAGCCTTCTCCGTGTCTCTATGGAGGTCGGGGCAAGTTCATCGAGCGTGTAGCCAAGGATCTCGGCCCAGTGATCGCTGAACGTCTCCTCACCGCTCTGGGGGTGCCAGTCCCAGAGCCCGACGCCGGAGCCGTCGACGGCGCTGGCGAGCTGCTCCCCGCTCTTGCGCAGCGCCTCCTCCGCCAGGTTGCGCGCGGTGATGTCGCGCAGGGCGACTTGAATCGCCGGCTCTCCGTCGTAGACGATCGCTGTGTCTTGGACTTCCGCCTCGATGGTCGTGCCGTCGAGCTTGAGGTATCTCAGCGCGGTCAGCGGCGCGCCGAGGCTGTCGTCGAGGCCCTTCTTCATGCGGTCCAGCACGATCTCGTGAGATTCCGGGTGGATCAGCTCGAGGATGGGCTTGCCCACCAGGTCCTCCGCCGACGTGGCGCCGAACATCGTGATTGCGGCCGGATTGACATAGATCAGCTTCCCGCCGCGATGGACGACGACCGCTTCGGGCGTCCACTCGACGAGGGCGCGGAAGCGCTCTTCGCTCTCACGCAGCGCGCGCTGCGTCTCGCGGATGCGCAGGAAGGCATCGATCCGCGCGAGCAGTTCGGGCCTTCTGAGCGGCCGCACCATGTAGCCGTCGGCGAGGCCCTCCGCGAGGCCCCTCGCCTGGTTGTCGGAGGATACCTTCGTGCCCGAGAAGAGGATCACGAAGACGTCGGCCAGCGCGGGATCGCTCTTGAGCTGCCGCGCCACGTCCACGCCGTCCCCGTCGGGCAGCATCACGTCGAGCAGGACGAGGGCGGGGTGGTGGCGCTGCGTCAGCTCGAGGGCCTCGGCGGCGGTGGCCCCGGTGAGGACGTGGAAGCCCGCCTCCTCGAGGATCCGCTGCGTGGCCCGCAGCACGTCGGCGTCGTCGTCCACGGCCAGAATGGTCGGGGCTGGGCGTGCCCCCTGCGCTACGCCGACGCCGCCCGGATCTGCGGGAGTGTCAGCCATGCGATGGGGCGGGCGCGTGAGGCTCCGGCGGGCCGCTGCT
>CAIOZS010000128.1 GCA_903862845.1 uncultured Thermoleophilia bacterium | reverse complement strand
GCCTACACGGTCACGGTGACGCTCGGCGGCGCCGCGGCCAAAGCCATCACCGCCTTCAGCTTCCAGGGCCTCACGCCGCCGGTCGTCGGGGTCATCAACGAAGCCGCCCACACGATCGCCCTCACGGTCCCCGCCGCCACCAGCCGCACCGCCCTGGTCGCGACCTTCACCACGAGCGGCACCTCGCTGACGATCGCCGGCACGGCGCAGGTGAGCGGCGCGACGGCCAACAACTTCACCAGCCCCGTGACCTACACCGTTACCGCCGCCGACGCCTCCACCCAGAGCTACGTGGTCACGGTCACGCTCGCCGCCGCCGGCGGCCTCGCGATCGGCGACCCCTACCAGGGCGGCGTCGTCGCCTACATCCTGCAGAGCGGCGACCCCGGCTACGTGGCCGGGGAGGCGCGCGGCCTGATCGCCGCTACCGCCGACCAGAGCACGGGGATCATCTGGAGCAACGTCCAGACCACCGCCGTCGGCGCCACCAGCACGGCGCTCGGCGCCGGCCCGGCGAACACCGCCGCGATCGTCGGCCAGGCCGGCTGCAACGCCGGCGCCGCCTACCTCTGCTCCAACCTCGTGGAAGGTGGCTACTCCGACTGGTACGTGCCCAGCAAGGACGAGCTCAACAAGCTCTACGTGAACCAAGCTGCCATCGGTGGCTTCACGAGCGATCGCTACTGGAGCTCCTCCGAGAGCGCCGCCGACGGCGCCTGGCATGAGGGCTTCAACGACGGCTACGTGGGCGACGCCTACAAGTACGGCACGGACCGGGTGCGCGCCATCCGCGCCTTCCCGGCCGGCGCCCTCAGCTCCGCCAAGGCGATCACCGCCTTCAGCTTCCAGGGCCTGACCCCGGCGGTCGTCGGCACCGTCAACGAAGCCGCCCACACGATCGCCCTGACCGTGCCCGCCGCCACCATCGTGACCGCCCTGGTCCCGACGATCACCACCACCGGGGCCTCGGTGAGTCCGGCCAGCGGAGTCGCCAACAACTTCACGAACCTCGTCACCTACACGGTCACCGCCGCCGACGCTTCCACGCAGGCCTACACGGTCACCGTGACGCTCGCCGCCGGCCTCGCGATCGGCGACCCCTACCAGGGCGGCATCATCGCCTACATCTTCCATTACGGCGATCCCGGCTACAGTGCAACCGTGCCGCACGGCTTGATTGCCGCCACGGCCGACCAAACCCCGTCAGGCTCAGGAATCATATGGGCGCTCCTAGCCTACCAATCCACTCTTGTACCGGGAGGGACAGGCACCGCGATCGGCAGCGGCGCAGCGAACACGAACGCGATCATCGCCCAGAACGGCGCGGGCGTCGCCTACGCCGCCGGTCTGGCACGCGCCTGCAGCGGCGGCGGCTACAGCGACTGGTACCTGCCCAGCAAGGATGAGCTGAACAATCTGTACCTCAACCAAGCCGCCATCGGTGGCTTTTCGCCTGACCTCTACTGGAGCTCCTCCGAGTACAACGCGAACCTCGCGTGGTTCCAGTCCTTCGACAATGGCGACCAGGACCTCAACATCAAGGGTGACACGGGCAGGGTGCGTGCTGTCCGGGCTTTCTGACCAAATTCATCGATTCAACTATGCATGGGGGCGCAGGGGGCTTCTCACCCCCCTGCACCGTTTGTGAGCGTCATTCCAAGGCTCTCCGCCGTGATCTGCCTGTGTGACGAGACGTCTATCGTCTCAGCCATGGTGTGTGTCCAGATCTGAAGCGATGGCCGCGAATCCTGGAACCACAAGATCACCCTGACCATGGAGCGTGCCGTCCGGTCTCTCTGAACCCTTCTCCGGTGGACTCGCGCCGCCGTTGCACACGGCCGCCACGCGCGGGTCACTCGCCTGACATCCCGGTTCTCCGCCTTGCGGAGAAAGCGATGAGGACCACCGGGAGGGTGGCGCAGGGGCGTTCGCTGAGGCTGGGCGCCCTTGCCCTTGAACAAGATGCGGGTGCGCTCAGCGCGGCTCGGACGCCGCAACAGCGGCGTCGTCCGCCGCGGGCTCGCGCGATGACGGAAGCCGCGACTCCGGGTTTCTAGAGCCTCAGAAAGTGCCTGGCAGCACTCGAGCCGACGGACGTCTCGACGACGACTGCGAGATCGCCGCTCAAGGCGCCGGCGGGCACCTTCACCTTGATGAGTGTGTCCGACCAGCGCAGATACCGGGTCGCGGTCACCGCGCCAAACAGCACGGCGCCTGCGCCGCGCCTGGCGCCGAAGTGCGCGCCGCTCAGGGTGACCACGTCCCCGGCGCTGCCCCGGGCGGGGGAGAGGCCGCGGATCACGGGAGTGGTCAGCGGCCCGTTCAGGCGCACGCCGATGTTGTCGTCGGCGCCGTTGGCCGTCACCAGGTCCTGCCGGCCGTCGCCGTTGAGGTCGGCGCTGGCCACGTCCCAGGGACGTGCGCCGGCGGCGAAGTCCCTCTCCTTCTGGAGGCCGCCGTGGCCGTTGCCCTTCAGCCAGGCGACGGCCGCACCCTTGGCGCTGAGGACGTCCAGGCTGCCGTCGCCGTCGAGGTCGCCGAGGGTGACGCAGAACAGTTCGCGGCTGGTCCTCACGTCGGTCCCAGGGAGGAAGGCGCCCGCGCCGTCACCCAGAAGGAGGCCGATCTCGCCGGTGCCCTCGAGGCTCTGGGCGGTGACCAGGTCCTGCGCGCCGTCGCCGTCCATGTCGCCGACGGCGAGCGCCCGCGGCTCCAGTGAGGTCATGTAGGTCTGCATGGCCGAGAAGTGACCGGCGCCGTCACCGAGGAGCACGCCGGCGCCGCTGTCCTCCATGGCCTCGTAGAACGAGACCGCGAGGTCCGCGTGGCCGTCGGCGTCGAAGTCCCCGACGGCGACGCCGTTGCAGTTCGGGCCTGTCACGACGGCGGTCCTGGCGAGGAACGCGCCGCTGCCCGTGCCGAGCAGGAGGCTCACGGTGCCGTCTCCGAAGTCGGCCGTCACGAGGTCCTGCTTGCCGTCGCCGTTGAAGTCGCCCACCGCGACGGCCCATGGCTTGGACCCGGTAGCGAAGTCGGTCTTCGGGCCAAAGGCGCCGTTGCCGTCCCCGAGCAGCACGCTGACGGTGCTCGCGGCGGCGTTGGCCGTCACCAGGTCCTTCTTGCCGTCGCCGTTGAAGTCGCCGACGGCGATGTCGCCGGCCGCCGATCCCGTGGCGAACTGCGACGCGGCCGTGAAGCCTCCGGTGCCGTCCCCGAGCAGCACGCTGACCATATCGCCTGCGGAGTCGGCCGTCACCACGTCGAGAACGCCGTCGCCGTCGAGGTCCGCGACGGCCAGTGCGGTGGGTCCATGACCCGTGGCGTAGAACGCCGGTGCGGCGAAGGAGAGCGCTGCGGCGGGCACGGCGCCCGCTGCCGCGACAAGCACCGGCAGGAGCAGGATGACGCAGACCAACGCGACGGATCGACATCTCATCACGAGCCTCCTTCTGTGTGCCATGGCCGGCGGTCCCGCGACCGCGGCTTTCCCGGCATCCTAGCAGCCCGCTGAAGCGGGCGCCGGTCTCGTGGTTCAGCGAATGTGCTCGGGCTTGCTCGAGAAGCTGCTCCAGTGTCAGAACCGGGTCACGATGGGCATGCCGATGAGGTGGCTCCTTCGTTCGGCAAGGGAGTAATGTGGCGGTGTGCGAAGGCGATGCTTCCTTCGCCGGCGAGGGTCTCCCGCGGGGTTGCGCGCCGGCTCGCGAGCCGGAGCTCGTCGCAGCCCGAGAGGATCGTGGGGGGGAGGGATCATCGGCGCACCGGGAGATTCGGCCGGCGGGGAGGGCGGTGAGCGTTTCGTGAGCGGTGGGCAGCCGATCGATCTCGTCCTCGTCGCCATGCCTTTTGCCGACGTCCACACGCCCTCAATCTCGCTGGGGCTCCTGCAGGCGCTCCTCGAGCGTGGCGGGCTCCGCGTGCGCTCCGAATACGCGAACCTTCTCTACGCCGATCGCCTGGGAGCCCTGGCTTCCGCGCAGGTCTTTGCCGGCCGGGGCTGCCATGTCGGCGACTGGCTGTTCTGCTCCGCGATCTTCCCGGGCCGCATCGCGGAGCCGCGCGAGATCGCCGCCGTCGTGCTGGGCAGGCGGGCCGCGCACGACCCGGACAGGCTGGCGCGGCTCGAGGACGATCTGCGCGACTGGCGCGGCGCGACCGCGCAGTTCCTCGACGATGTGGCGGAGAGGATTGTGGCCGAGGGCGCGCCACTCGTGGGGTGCTCCGCGACCTTCCTGCAGCTCTATCCGGCGCTCGCCCTGCTCAAGCGGATCCACGAGCGCGCCCCCGGCGTGGTCACCCTGATCGGCGGACCGGGGTGCGAGACGGGCATGGGCCTCGCTGTGCATCGCCTCTTCCCCTGGGTCGACTACCTCGTGTCCGGCGAGGCGGACGACATCGTCGTGCCGCTCGTCCTGCGTTTGCTGCGCGAGGGCCGCGAGTGCGAGCCGGCCGCGCTCCCCGCGGGCGTGAGAGGGCCGCGGCAGCGCCTGGCACCGCACGCTGCCGACCCCCCGGCTGAGGCCTTTCTGGCGCGGGCGCGAGACATGGGCGGACATCCGACGCCGCAGTACGCCGACTACTTCGCGACGCTCGCCGAGCTGCCCCGGCTGCAATGCGCCGTCAGCCCGGCGTTGCCTATCGAGGGCTCTCGCGGCTGTTGGCGGGCCGTACGCAGCCCGTGCTTCTTCTGCGGGGACAACGGCGCCCGCGCCGAGTTCCGTCCGCGGCCGGCCGCCGACTTTCTCCGCGATCTCGACGAGCTCCATCGCCGCCACGGCCTCAAGCGCTTCGTGGCGACCGACAACATGATGGACCCGGGCTACGTGCAGGGCGTCTTCCGGGAGCTGGCACGGCGCGAGGCGCCCTACCAGCTCTTCTTCGAGATCTCCGCCTGTCTCGAGCGCGACGCCGTGGCCACGCTGAGCAGCGGCGGCATGACCTGGATGCAGCCCGGCATCGAGTCGCTCTCCACGGAGATCCTGAGGGTGGCCAACAAGGGGCACGAGGCCTGGCAGAACGTGCAGCTCCTGAAATGGTGCCGCCAGTACGGGATCCGCGTGACCTGGAACATGCTCTTCGGCTTCCCCCAGGAGCTGGACGAGTGGCACGCTGCCGCCGCCGCTCTCGTGCCGGCTCTCTCGCATCTGAATCCGCCGCGTTTCTTCCACCCGGTCATGGCGTGCCGCAACAGCGTCTACTTCGGCCGGGCGGCGGAGCTCGGCGTCTCGGTCACGCCTTCGCCTGCGTACGCGCGGTTTCTGCCGCTTCCTCCCGAGTCCGTCGCCGAGCTGGCGTTCACCTTCGAGAGCGTGCGCGCCGCTTCGGCCCGTGGGCCGCGCGACGGCGCCGAGGCGCTCGCCGCCGGCGTGCTCGTGTGGCAGCAACGTTTTCGGAGGCAGCCCAAACCGGGACTGGTCATGGTCGACGACGGCGAGAGTCTCACCATCCTCGACACGCGTGACCGGGAGGAGCACATCGCGCTATTCGGGGTGGAGCGGCTCGCGCTCCTGCTCGCCGACGAGGCTCCTCCTCGCGAGGAACTGCTGGCCGAGCTGGCGCGGGAGCATCCCGCGAGGGAGATCGAGGAGGCGCTCGAGGGGCTGCTGCGACGGCGCCTGGTCATCGCGCTCGACGGCCGAATCATCGGGCTGGTGCTCAAGCCGCCGCTGCCGGAGCTGGCAGGGGATGAGGAGATCCCGAGCGGCTACCTGGATCGCCAGAAGTGGCGGGCGAGCGATGCTCCGCCCAGCCCGAGCTCGCCGGGACGATCCTGATAGCCGGAGCTTGCCGGTGCCGGCAGCGATGCCCGCCGAATCAAGTCCATCAGCGCCGCTGTCGATGACAGAGGAGTGAGATGACTCGCAGCGGCGGCACCTGCCGCCCGCGAGCTACGGAAGGGGCGCTCATGAAGGCACGTGACGGCAAGGACTCTACTGATAGGTAGGGCGGGCGCAGTGCCTTTCGCCGCCGCCGTGCACCGCTGGCCACGGCGCTCCTGGCGCTCCTGGTGTTCTGTTTGTTCTTCGGCGCTGTCGCGTCGGCCCGCGCCGCGGTGCCGGGAAAGCCCACGGCCAAGGCGCCCACGGGCAGCATCGCCACCAGCACGCCGAGCTTCACATGGAGCAAGGCGAGCGGCGCCGCCAAGTACGAGCTGCGCGTCTCCCAGGGGAGCACGCTGCTGCTCACGAAGACCGGCGTCACCAAGCTCTCGTGGAAAAGCAGCACCGCGCTGCCCGAGAATGTCGATCTCACCTGGAAGGTCCGCGGCGGCAGCTCCGGCGGCAACGGCGCCTGGAGCAAGAGCCTCGCGTTCACGGTCGTGACGGGTCCGCCGGTGATCGGCAAGCCCTACCAGGGCGGCCTGCTCGCCTACATCCTCAAGCCCGGCGAACCCGGCTACGTGGCGGGCCAGACTCACGGGTTGATCGCTGCCACGGAAGACCAAAGCACGGGAATCCGTTGGTACAACGGAACCAACGTGACCACTGGAGCAACTGGCGTGGATCTGGGTACGGGCTTGTCCAACACCAACCGGATCATTGCCGTGCAAGGGGAAACAGCCACCAGCTATGCGGCAGGGGTGGCACGCGCCTATCGCGGCGGCGGCTACACCGACTGGTACTTGCCCAGCGCGTCCGAGCTGGACAGGCTCTTCGCGAGCGAAGACGCAATCGGCGGTTTCGCGTCCGCCGACTACTGGAGCTCTTCCGAGTACGCTGCGTACGCGGCGTGGTACCGGACCTTCGGCGGCGTCAACCGGTACGGCTGGTACGGCAAGGACAAGGCCTCCAGGGTGCGAGCGATCCGGTCGTTCTGACCGCCTCACCAGTGCGCCGGCGACGAGTCCGAGCGGGGGCGGAGGCCCTGCTCTGGCCGTCGGTCGTGAGCGGCTCTCGGCCGCGACCGGGCGCTCCGCAAGAACACGCTGATCATCTCGTCTGCACGAGGTTCGCCTGTTCTGAGGACCTCGACGGCGAGGTCGGCGCGGGCGTACCGAGAGAGCCCTCCCCGGGCCGCTCGCGCAGGCGCCGGGGTTCGGCTTCGCCCTCCGGCGCTGAGCGCAGCCCGAGCCTTCAGCTCGGCGTCAGGATCCCGCGCCGCTCGAGGTAGGCGACGCTCTCGGCGATCGCCGCCTCGTCGAGGAGCTCGAGGATGACGCGCGCGCCCGACTCTCGTGCCGCGCGCACGACCGCCCCGGCGTCAACGATGCCGCGGCCCAGGGGCAGGTGCGGATCGCCGACGTCGGCGGGCCCGCGATTGTCGTGCAGATGCACGTGCGCCAGCTCGTGGTGAGGCGTGCGCAGAAACGCGTCGAGCGTGCCGCAGATGGCGGCGTGGCCGGTGTCGAGGATGAGGCCGAGCTCGCCGAGCTCGAGGTCGCCGGGCGCGCCGAAGTGCGAGAAGCCGGTGCCCGGCATGTTCTCGACGACGATGCGCAGGCCGAGCTCGCGCTGCAGCTCCTCGAGCTCGGCGAAGGTGCGCCGCAACGCGTCGACGACGCGCGCATCGCGGGGGAGGGCGCGGCCGCTGTAGTCGGGGTGCACGACGTAGGTGAGCGCCCCGATCTCGGCGGCCGCCTCGAGGTGCCGCCGGTGGACGCGCACGGCGTGCCGCCGGTCGCGCTCGCGGGGGCTGCCCGGCTCGAGGTCGTCGTAGGGCCCGTGCACGGTGAGCTGCAGGCCGCTGGCCAGCGCCGCGCGGCGGTTCGCCGCGGCCAGCAGACTGTGCTCGTCGGCCGAGTAGATCTCCGCCAGCTCGGCGCGCTCGGCGATGTGCCCGAGGGCGGCGGCCAGCGGCAGCCGGTACCAGGCATCCGTGGGCAGGCCGATGTCGGGCGGGAGTCTCACAGCGTGCAAGTGTACTCCCGCGGCACATCGGCCACGGTAGGGCCAGAGCGCTCGCGAAGCTGCCTCCGCCGCCGGCACGCAGCTTCTGCGAGGCTCCGACGGCTGCGGTGACCTTCCGGGTGCCACACTGCGCCGCGAGGCTCGGCGCCCGCGTGCTGCCGGGCGCACCGCACGTTGGTAGACTGGCCTCGATGTCCGGGCGCGGTCCGGGCGACCGGAGCCCGGCCGGCAGAGCACGAGGAGGAGCACGTGGCCCCCATCGAGAAGATCCAGCGAGAGCACGGCATCGTCGGCCGCGAGGCCGAGCTGGCCATGGCCCTGGCGGTGCTCGGCGCCGGCCGCCACCTTCTGCTCGAAGGCCCCGTGGGGGTGGGCAAGACCACGGTCGCCCTTGCGGTGTGCTCTCACCTCGGCCGCGACACGGTGCGCGTCGACGGCGACGATCGCTACTCCGAGAGCAAGCTCACCGGCTGGTTCGACCCGCCGCTCGTGCTGCAGCAGGGCTACAGAGAGGAGTCGTTCTTCCCGGGCCCTCTGGTTGAGGCCATGCGCGAGGGCCGCGTGCTCTTCATCAACGAGCTCAATCGCATGCCCGAGTCGGTGCAGAACGTCCTGCTCCCGGCCCTCGACGAACGCCTGCTGCAGGTGCCGCACATCGGCGCGGTGCGCGCCGTGGACGGCTTCCAGGTGGTGGCCACGCAGAACCCCGTCGAGTACGTGGGCACGGGCCACCTCTCCGAGGCGCTGCGCGACCGCTTCGAGCACCTCGCCCTGGCCTATCAGCCGGCCGCCGAGGAGAGCGCCATCGTCGCCGCCGAGACGGGCTGCGATGACGCTGCTCTGGTGCGCACGGCGGTGCGGCTCACGCGCGCCACGCGCCTGCACCCGCGCTTCCGCAAAGGCGCCTCGGTGCGCGGCGCGATCGCCACCGTGGCCATCGCCGAACGCTTGTGGGGCGCATCCCGGGATGCCTGCGGGCCCGTGAGCCGCGAGGCTCTGCGCCGCGCGGCCGAGGCCGCCTTGACAACGCGCGTCGATCTGCGCGACGACATCGACGCCGACTTCGGTGCGGCGCTCGACGAGCTCTTCGCGCTGGTCGTCGACCGCGGCGAGGATCCGGACGTCGTGCTTTCGCCGCCGGAGGCGTCCCCAAAAGCCTGAGCGCCCCCGGCGGGGCGCGCCTGCGGCACGGCGAGCGCGTGGAGGTGCGGGGCCTGCCGGCCTATCGGCCGCAGCCGCCCGCCGGCGACGCGCCCCTGGTCGCGCTTGCGGAGCGCTACAACGTGCCGGCCGCGGGCCTCGACGGCTGGACGGTAGCCGTGAACCTCACGCGCAGCGGTTGCCGCATCGGCGACCCCGGCTTGCGCTACTACGCCGAGCGCCTGGCGGCGCGTGCCGTGCTGGCGCGCGCGGCCGGCCTCGTCGGCCCGCTGCGCGGCGCCACGCAGGTGGTCCGCGAGTCGCTGCGCGAGCCCTTCGCCGGCGAGCTCGACGTGGAAGCCACCCTCGAAAACGTGCTCGGCAAGGCCTACCCGGAGCCCGGCGACTGGGTCGTGCAGCATCGCGAGGAGCGCCGCCACCAGGTGGTGCTGATGGTCGACACCTCGCTCTCCATGTCGGGCGAGAACATGGCCGTCGCCGCCGTGGCCGCGGCGGTGCTCGCGCTCAAGTTGAAGCCCGAAGATCTCGCCGTGGTCGTCTTCGAGGACGTGGCGCGGGCCGTGACCCGCCTCGAGGTCGCCGACCCTGCGGACGAGGTGGTGCGGCGCATGCTCGACCAGCCTGTGCGCGGCTACACCAACATCGCTGCCGCGCTGGAGCTCGGCGCCGCCGAGCTGGAGCGCGGCCGCAACCCGCGGCGCAGCGGCCTGCTGATCACCGACGGGGTAGTCACCGCCGGCGCTGACCCGCTGCCTTTGGCGTACCGCTTTCCGCGGCTCTTCGTGATCCTCACCGAGGACTACAAGATGAACCCCGAGCTCTGCCGCCGCCTGGCCGACGCCGGGCACGGCGACGTCTTCCCGGTGCGCGCCTTCCGCGACCTGCCGGCGCGCCTCCTCGATGTGGCCAACCGCGTCCTGCGGTAGACTGTGTCGCGGGCGCCGCGGGGGCGCCCCCTCACGCGCAAGGAGATACCGGTGGGACTGCTCGGACCTCCAAACGTCGCCAAGCTCGAGGCCCGTGGCAAGATCGACGGCCTCGTGCGGGCGGCCAAGTACAAGAAGGACCCGGCCGTGGCCGCCGACGCGCGCCGCGCCCTCACCGGCTTCCTCGACACGATCATCCAGCGGCTCGAGAGCAAGAACCTGGCGCATCTCCAGACCGCCCGCGAAGCGCTCGTGCTCATCGGCGAGCCCGCTCGCGACCGTCTCATCTTCATCCTCCAGCAGGGCCACCTGCACCGGCGGCAGGATGCGGCCCACGTGCTCGGCCTGATGGGCGATCCGGTCGCCGTCAAGCCGCTCTGCGTGGCGATGCACAACCCGGACCCTCTGCTGCGCGCGATCATCGTCGAGGCGCTGGGCAAGATCGGCGATCCGTCCGGGTTGGACACGGTGCGCAAGGCCCTCGGCGATCCGGACCGCGCCGTCGCCGACGCGGCGCGCAAGGCCATCAAGAAGCTTGGTCCGGCGTCCGCCTGAGGCTCCACCGGCGAATCCTGAGGGCAGGGTGGACTTGCCGCGGCCAGGTTTCCGATACGGAGAGTGACGTGAGGCCATGGTTCGGACGCTGAACGGCCCGGCTTTCTCGCGCGTGCTCCGCGCGGGCGCGCTCGCCGTGGTGCGCGAACAGGAGAGCCTCAACCGCATCAACGTGTTTCCGGTGCGCGACGCCGACACCGGCGCCAATCTGGCCGCGACGCTCAAGGCGGCAGCGTCGCGGCTGGGCAGCGCGGCGCCGGACGGGGTGGGCGCCGCCGCCCGCGTGGCCGCCGACGGCGCCCTCGACGGCGCCCGCGGCAACTCCGGCGCCATCTTCGCGCAGTTCCTGCACGGCTTGGCCGGCGCCATGGAGCGCCGCAGCCAGGTGGACGGGCCGCAGTTCGCCGACGCGGCGCGCCGCGGCACGGAATCGGCCTACACCGCCCTGCAGGATCCTCGCGAGGGCACCATCCTCTCGGTGCTCAAGGCGTGGTCACACGAGCTGGGCCGCCGCTCCGGCGAGGAGGACTTCACCGAGATGATGCACGGCGGCCTGGTCGCCGCCCGCGTGGCGCTCGCCAATACCCCGCGCCAGCTCGAGGTGCTGGCGCGCAACCACGTGGTCGACGCGGGCGGCCAAGGCTTCGTCTACTTCCTCGAAGGCATCATAGAGTCGCTGCGCGGCCGCGAGACCGCCTGGCTGCCGATCGAGGCTCCGCCGCGCGGGCTGCCGCCGTTCTCCTTCGAGCACGACGAGATCGACGAGCGCTTTCGCTACTGCACCGAGGCGCTCCTCTCGTCGCCCGATGCGCTGCTGTCGCGCGACGGCGTGATGACCGCCGTGCTGGGACTCGGCGAGTCGCTGGTCGTGGCCGGCGGCGACCGGCGGCTGCGCGTGCACATCCACACCAACGAGCCGCAGAAGTTCCTCGCCACGGTGGCCGCGCTGGGCACCATCGAGCACAGCAAGATCGACGACATGGTGCTCCAGCAGCTCGCGAGTCGCGAGGCCACCATCGCCTTGGTCACCGACTCGACCACGGACCTGCCCGAGGACGCCGCCTTCCGCCTGGGCGTCGTGGCCGTTCCGCTCACCTTGACGCTCGGCGACGAGAGCTACCTCGACGGCGTGGACATCACGCCCGACGGCTTCATTCAGCGCGTGACGAGTGGCTTGGGAGTGCCGCGCTCGTCGCAGCCGGCGGTGGCCGACTTCGTGCAGACCTACCGCCGCCTGCTGGAGTACCGCGAAGGCATCGTGTCGGTGCACATCGCCGCGGCGATGTCGGGTACGGTGCAGGCCGCCCAAGCCGCGGCCCGCGAGGTCGACCCTGCGCGTATCAGGGTGGTCGACTCGTGCGCGGTGTCGGTGGGCGCCGGCCTCCTGATCGAGGCCGTCGGCGAGGCTATCGTCGCCGGCGCCGACCTGGATGAGGTGGCAGCGCTGGCCGAGAGGGTCAAGCGCGAGATTCGCGTCATCGGCACGGTCGCCTCTCTCGACTTCGCCGTGCGCGGCGGGCGCGTGAGCCCCAGCATGGCGCGCGCCCTGAGGCGCCTCCATCTCGCCCCGATCATCGTCTTCGACGAGACGGGCACGGCCGCCAAGGGCGGCGCGGCGCTCGGCTTCGACCGCGCCCTGAGCGCGATCATCACGCGCGCCGTCAGGTTTGCGGCCGGCGCGCCGGCGCGGGCCATGGTCGTCCACAGCGGCGACCAGGCAGGCGCCGACTTCGTCGCCGCCCGCCTGGTCGAGCACCTGGGCGGGCAGGTCCCGGTGGTGCGCGCCGGCGCCGTCCTCACCACGCACGTGGGCCTCGGCTCGGTGTCGGTGGCCGTGCGCCGGCTGCCGGTCTGACGGCCGGCCTCGCGCGGACGGCTTCGGGCGGCCCGCGCTCGCGGCCGTTCCTTGTGGTCCGTCTGCGCGCCGCGTGTTTGCACTGGCTGCGCGAGGTTTTCGCCCCGTCCCGCGTGGGAACGGAATCGTCGAGGCCCCTGCCGGGGCCCTTTTCAACGCTGGAGGAGCGATGGCCGTGCGCATAGGCGTGCCCAAGGAGACCGCGACCGGCGAGACCCGGGTGGCGCTGGTGCCCGCCGTGGCCGAGAAGTACAAGGCGCTTGGGGCGGACGTGCTGATCGAGAGCCGCGCCGGCCAGCTCAGCCACATCCGCGACGAGGAGTACGCGGCGGCCACCGTCGTCGGGACGGCCGCCGAGGCCTTCGCCGCGGACGTCGTCCTCAAGGTCGACCCGCCGTCGCCGGCCGAAGTCGAGCTGCTGCGTGAAGGCGCCGTCGTCGTCGGGCTGCTGCAGCCATACAAGGCCTTTGACGCGATCAGTGCGCTGCGCGACCGCAAGGTCACGAGCTTCGCCCTGGAACTGCTGCCCCGCATCAGCCGCGCCCAGGCCATGGACGCGCTCACCTCGCAGGCTTCCATCGCCGGCTACAAGGCCGTGCTGATGTCGGCGTGCATGGCCGGCCGCTATTTCCCGATGCTGACGACGCCCGCCGGGACGCTCCGGCCGGCCAAGGTGCTGGTGCTGGGCGTGGGCGTCGCCGGGCTGCAGGCCATCGCCACGGCGCGGCGCCTCGGCGCGGTGGTCGAAGCCTACGACGTGCGCGCCGTGACCCGCGAGCAGGTGCAGTCGCTGGGCGGGCGCTTCATCGACACCGGCGTCGACGCCGAGGTCAAGGACGGCTACGCGCGCGAGCTTACGGACGAGGAGAAGGCCAAAGCGCAGGAGATCGTCGACCGGCACATCGTCGAGGCCGACGCCGTGATCACGACGGCGGCCATCCCCGGGCGGCCGTCGCCGAAGCTCATCAGCGCGGCTGTCGTCGAGAAGATGAAGCCGGGCGCGGTGATCATCGACATGGCCGCCGAAGGCGGCGGCAACTGCGAGCTCACGCGGCCCGGCGAGCAGTACAACCACCCCAACGGCGTGTTCATCTACGCGCCGCTCAACATCCCCGGCATGCTGCCGGTGCACGCCTCCGACCAGTACGCGCGCAATCTCATGCACTTCCTGACGCCGTTCATCAAGGAGGGCGAGCTCGCGCTCGACTGGGACGACGAGATCCTCAGCGGCAGCGTGCTGACGCGGGACGGCGCGATCGTGAACGACGCCGTGCGCGCGCGCGTCGAAGGAGGCGCGCCATGATCACGGGCTTCGCCGCCGTGTACATCTTCCTGCTCGCCGCCTTCACCGGCTACGAGATCATCTCCAAAGTGCCGGTGATCCTGCACACGCCGCTGATGAGCGGCTCCAACTTCGTGCACGGCATCGTCGTGGTCGGCGCCATGGTGGCGCTGGGCCGCGCCACCACGACGCCGGAGCGCATCATCGGCTTCCTTGCCGTGCTGCTCGGCACCGCCAACGCGGTGGGCGGCTACGCGGTCACCGAGCGCATGCTCGAGATGTTCAAGAGCGCGAGGGAGAAGAAGGCGCCGGCCAAGGCGGGCGGCGATGAAGTCTGACCTGATCCAGGCGAGCTACATCGCCGCGACCCTGCTCTTCATCCTCGGCCTGAGAAGCATGAGCTCGCCGCGCACGGCGCGGCGCGGCATCATCTGGGCGGGTGTCGGCATGCTCGTGGCCGTGGTGGCCACGTTCTTCGAGCCCGACATGACCAACTACCTCCTGATGGTCATCGCCGTGGCCATCGGCGCCACCGTCGCCTACGTGGCGGCCAGGCGGGTGGCGATGGTCGACATGCCGCAGATGGTCGCGATCTACAACGGCATGGGCGGCGGCGCGGCGGCGCTGATCGCCGCCGCCGAATTCATGCACCCCGCGACCATGTCGCCGAGCTTCGCGATCCTGGGCATCATCGGCGCGCTCATCGGCTCGATCTCGTTCTCGGGCAGCATGATCGCCTTCGCCAAGCTGCAGGGGCTGATCAAGAAGTCGTTCCTGTTTCCCGGCCAGAACATCGTCAACCTTCTGGTGCTGGCCGCGGCCATCGTCCTCGGCGTGGTCGTCACGCTCCAGCACACGGGGCACCTGACCGGGCCCGAGGGGCTCGCGCTCGGGCTGTTCTTCGCCCTCTCGCTGCTCTACGGCGTGCTCATGACGCTGCCTATCGGCGGCGCCGACATGCCGGTCGTGATCTCGCTCTACAACGCCCTCACCGGCCTCGCCGTGGCGTTCGAAGGCTACGTGCTCGGCAACGCCGCCCTGATCATCGCCGGCACCGTGGTGGGCTCCGCCGGCTTCCTGCTCACGCAGCTCATGGCGAAGGCCATGAACCGCTCGCTGGCCAACGTGCTCTTCGCCGGCTTCGGCGCCAAGGGTGGCCAGGAGCTCACGGGTGCCGTCGAGGGCACGATGAAGGAGATGGCGCCGGACGACGCCGCCATCAGCATGGCCTTCGGGCAGAAGGTCATCATCGTGCCCGGCTACGGCATGGCGGTCGCCCAGGCGCAGCACAAGGTGTGGGAGCTGGCGAAGCTGCTGCAAGAGAAGGGCGTGCAGGTCAAGTTCGCCATCCACCCCGTGGCCGGCCGCATGCCCGGGCACATGAACGTGCTGCTCGCCGAGGCCGGCGTGCCCTACGACATGATCTACGACCTCGACGAGATCAACGGCGAGCTCCCCACCGCCGACGTCGCCCTGGTGATCGGCGCCAACGATGTCGTCAACCCCGCCGCCCGTGACGACAAGGGCAGCCCCATCTACGGCATGCCCATCCTCGACGTCGACAAGGCGCAGACCGCCGTGGTCATCAAGCGCGGCCGCGGCGCCGGCTTCGCCGGCATCGAGAACAAGCTCTTCTACGCCGACAACACGCGCATGGTCTACGGCGACGCCCAGGACGTGGTGAGCAAGCTCATCGCCGGCGTCAAGAAGGTCTGACGGCCGGACGCCGCAGCGCGAGCGACCGTGCCGCGGCGTGACGACCGCATGGCCCGCCGGGTGACGTTCCCCGTCACCCGCTGAATTCGGGCGCCGCCCCGCCACACTGAGGCGGTGTCGCAGCTCATCACCCAGCTGCAGGCCGCCTTGCGCGCCCCGGCCGAGTGGCGCAGGCAGTGGGGCTTCCCGCAGCAGCGCCGCAGGACCGACCACCGCACCGGCGCGCAGGGCCGCCATCATGTGCACCCCTCCGCCGTCCAGCGCGCCGTCAACGACGCCGTGCGGCGCGCCGGCAGCGCCAAGCACGCCACCTGCCATGCGCTGCGCAATTCCTTCGCGACGCACCTGCTCGGGACCGGCTACGACATCCGCACGATCCGGGAGCTACTCGGCCACAAGGACGTCGGCACGACCATGATCTACGCGCACGTGCTCAACCGTGGCGGCCAGGGCGTGCGCAGCCCGCTCGACGGGCTGCAGGAGAATCTCTTGCGCAGGGGCTAGAAAAGGTATAGTTTATGGAACTCGCTGGCAGTCCGGCGCCGCAGTTCGAGTTTGACGAACGCAAGAGCCGCATCAACAAGCTCAAGCACGGTATCGACTTCGTGGAGGCCCAGGCGTTATGGCGGGACGAGGCGCTCGCGGAGATCGTGGCGCGTAGGGGCGTCGAGGCTCGCTTCGTCGTGATCGGCCTCATCGGCAGCAGACACTGGTCGGCGGTGGTCACGTATCGCGGAGAGATCGCGCGCCTGATCTCGGTGCGCAGATCTCGCGCCAAGGAGGTAGCGACGTATGAAGGCCGGTGAGTTCGACAAGAAGTTCGACGACGGCGTCGAGGACATCATCGACGAGCTTGATCTCTCTACCCTGAGAAGGCCCAACCGGGAAGTGCGCCGCGTGAATGTGGACTTCCCTCTGTGGATGGTCGACTCACTCGACCGTGAGGCTCAGCGACTGGGAGTCACGCGACAGTCGATCATCAAGGTGTGGATCGCCGAGAAGCTGGAACAGCAGCCGAAGGCGAGCTGAGTGAGCACCGCCTTGCCGGTCTTACGCAGACTGCATATCCCGCCCATCCGAACCTGATGGTAGAGTCCTACGGAGAAGTGAGCAGCTGCACCAAGGGTCTTATGCAGACTGCAGAATCCTAGCTAGTTAGCCCTAATCTGGCTGGAACCGCTGTTTCGGCGCGAGCGCATGCCATCCGAGCCGTCAGGTAGACTTGACGAGCGGCAGCGTCCACGTGGGAGGACTGAGCAATGGCCGTTCCGAGCTTCCAGTCTCTGATGCTCCCAGCGCTCACAGCGCTCGCTGACGGTGTCGTCCACCGACCCCAAGAGGTAAGCGACAAGGTCGCAGCACAACTTGGCGTCTCCGCGGAGGATCAGGCCGAACCTCTGCCGAGCGGCGCCATGCCCCGCTACCGCAACCGAGTCCTCTGGGCTCTGCATCACATGAAGCGTGCGGGCGTGATCAGGTCACCTGGTCGAGGTCAGTACGTCATCACCGACAGTGGGCGCGCTCTGCTCGCTGAGACGCCAACAGGAATCACCACGAAGACCCTTGAGCGCTATCCGGAGTACATGGACTTCGTTGAGCGAGGCCGCCACAAGCCGGATGACGCAGCGGTCGATGGTGCCGATGCAGCCACGCCGGAGGAGCGCCTCCAGGCCGCCTATGAGGAGGTGCGGGATCATGTCGCCGCAGAGATCTTCGACCTTCTGCGTGCTATTGATCCGCGGCGCTTCGAGAGCGTCGTCCTCGAGGTGCTGACCGCCATGGGCTATGGCGGCTCTGACCCAGACCGTGCCAGCCTGACCGCCTACAGCCATGATGGCGGTCTGGACGGGGTCATCAAGGAGGACACGCTTGGCCTCGATCAGGTCGTTGTCCAGGCCAAGCGCCACAGCTCACCGGTCGATGTGAAGCTTGTCCGTGAGTTTGCGGGCTCACTCGACGAGCACGGCACCGACAAGGGCGTCTTCTTCACGACGGACAAGTTCACAGGGCCGGCGATCGACTACGCCAAGTCCATCAAGAAGCGGATCATCCTGATCGACGGACCTGAGCTTGCCCGGCTGATGGTCAGGCACGGCGTCGGTGTCACTGTGACCAAGACGCTGCAGCTTGCGCGTTTGGACAGCGACTACTTCGATCCGGACGTGGAGGCGTAGGCGCCCGCGGCCTTGGCTGCGATGGGGCTGGCAAGCACATCGAGCAGACGCGCTGCGCGCAGCTCATGCGCGAAACGCTGGCCGGAATCATTCGCAAGCGCAGACAAGAGTCGGAGGGAACAGATGCCCAACTCGCTGCAGAAGGCCCAGGCGCAGTACGAGGCTGGTGAGCACAAGCGCGCGGTGGACACGCTCTGGGATGTCACCTTCGTGGGCGATCACGCGGAGATCGACGCGCGGATGGTGATCGCCCTGGCCACCCAACTGAAGGACGTCACGCAAGGCGGAGCCCGTCGCGACTGCGACGAACACATCGCCCGTGCCCAGGGCTTCCTCGAGCCGCCCGCCGACCCGGAGACCCGGGCCCTTGGGGAGGAGCGAGACCGGAGGCGGCGCGAGGAACCGGTGCTTCTCGCCCGAGAGGCGCGGGCAGCCGGCCTCATCTGGCTCGAGATCCGCCGCAGCGAGGATGTAGTCGCCGCGGAGATGGCGGCCGCCCTGGCCGACGACCCTGCGGCTGCAAGCGCAGCGCTGCCGGGCATGATTGACGCGGTGGAGGCGGAGGGCTGGAGGCTCGAGCACGTTGTGGCCATGTTCCGCCCGACCAAGGTCCAGACCTCGGTGCTCCGTGGCGCGGAGCTCTTCATGGGCGGGGACGTCGTCGACGGTGAGGAGGTCCACATCTATCTCTTCCGTCGGGTCGATGGGGCATCTGGCTAGCAAGCGCATCAACCTGACTCGCCGCAGCGCGGGCGGCCTCAGGGGAGGCCGCGGCGCTCGCAGGTCATCCGCGTTGCGATGGAACTGGGTCTCAGGCCAACCTGCTCCCAGTCGAGACCGGGCGGGAGATTGAGCTGGCGGAGGACGGCATCGCGCGGAAGCGCAGCCGCGCGGTATGGAAGGAGCGAGCCGGTGGCAGCCACCGACGACCTGAAGTCGCAGCAGTTCTACCATGGCACAGGCTGACCTCAAGCCAGGAGACCTGATCAAGCCAGGCCAGACTCCTAACTTCGGTAAGCGGGAGGGGACAACGACCTACATCTACCTGACCCGCACCTTGGATGCAGCCACCTGGGGAGCGGAGTTGGCCCTCGGCGAAGGTCCCGGCAGAATCTACATCGTGGAACCGACCGGCCCGACTGAGGATGACCCCAATCTGACCGACAGGAAGTTCCGGGGTAATCCGACGAAGTCATGCCGCTCCCGGGAGCCGCTGCGGGTCACGGGCGAGGTCACGGATTGGCAGGGGCACTCCCCCGAAGCGCTCAAAGCCATGAAAGACAACCTGGAGCGACTCGAGCGACTTGGTGTTGAGCTAATCGACGACTGAGCTCGGCTCGTCCATCCAACAATGAGATCGACCTGACTCGCTTCGCTCGGAGGTCATCTCACGACGTCGGGCTGACGCGAGGGTGGAGGGGCCATGCTGGGTCGGACGCGAGTCGCCGGAGCGCTCTTACTGTTGATCGCCTTCGCATTGCTGGTCGTCGAGTGCGGCCACTCGGCCCCGGGAGCTCAGGGAGACCGCCGCGTCCCATCCAGCAACCGTGATTTCGGTTGCAGAACGGCTGCAGACGGGGGCTGGAGGCGAAGGCGACAGCGTTGCCGTCGGGAGACCGGGCCGGCGCGACACTGGTAAGCTGCTGGAATGGACCTTCTGGATGGATACGAGCTGCTGGCGCCCACGTGGGATGACCTTGAGCCCGCCGCCGAGGTGCTCGCGGCGGACGACCTGGACGACGCCGGGCAGGTCGTCCTCGACACCGGCTATCTCCGCGGGCAATGGGAGCGGTTCGGCTTCGAACTGACGACCGACGCCTGGGTCGCGGTCGACGCCGCGGGGACGGTCGTCGGGCACGGGCAGGTCACGCGCGATGAGGACGACCTCGCCGCTTCATGGGGGGTCGTGCATCCCGCGCATCGCGGGCGGGGCATCGGATCGGCACTGCTCGGCCGGATCGAGGCGCGGGCGAACGAACTGCTGGCCGGCGTACACGGCGGTCGCTTCCGGCACGTGGTGAACGCGGGCGACGAGGCCGCGGCGGCCCTGCTCCAGGGCCGCGGCCTGCACCTCGTCCGGCACCACTGGATCATGAGCATCGAGCTCTCACCAGACGCCGTCGCGGGTCCGGCGCCAGCGGGGATCGCCATCACGTCACTCAGGCCGCAAGACGACCTGCGCGAGGTCCACGCCGTCATCGAGGAGGCCTTTGAGGACCACTGGTGCGACCGCTCGGAGTCGTTCGAGCACTGGGTCCGGGACCGGACCCAAGGCCCAGACCACGACCCCGCGCTGTGGCGACTGGCTTGGGAGGATCGTCGGCTGGTCGGCGCGCTCGTCGCGAGCGTGCTGGGAGACCAAGGCTGGGTGACGTTGCTCGGCGTGCGCAGAGAGGCACGTAGGCGCGGCATCGGCGCCGCCCTGCTGCGCAGCGCGTTTGAGGCAGTCGCAGCGCGCCGGATCCGCTCGATGGTGCTGACCGTGGACGCGGCCGACCCTACTGGAGCCACCGCCCTCTACGAGCGGGTCGGTATGCGCGTGGTCGGCCGCTTCGACCTGTGGGAGCGGGCTCTGGATCCTTCGGCGATCTCCAGACTGAGCTAGCGGCCCACGAAGGCGACAAGTATGCTCGCGGCGACCCCGCGCAGTTGGCACTCAACTTCGATGAGCCGAGGATGGACGGTCCCGTCGACACGACGCTCACCAGGGTCGACGAAGCGGGCACGTTCCTGATTCAACTCCGTGAGCATGTGGACGGCCTCGATCTCCACGGGGCCGCAGCGGATCGGTTTCCAGAGGAAGTCGAGTTTCACGCGGGCGTCGGCTGCTGCGCCGGTCACTGGTCCTCTTTGGCGAGGCCGTCTCGGCAGGCGAACGGGCGGTCCGGCTCAAGCCTGAGGACGCGACCTTCGCGAGCGACGTTGCACCGCACAGGGGAGACGGACGCGTCCGGCGGGTAGAGTCGCCCCAGGTACTCAAGCGCGAGGGACAGGAGAGACGCATGACCGCTGGCAAGGTGGTGGGGAACAAGGATGACGTCGCCGCGGTGCCGATGGCCGGCGCCGGCGTCGAGGGCGTTGTGAAACGCGTGCTGGTCTCGCCCGAGGACGGCTGGGAGGGCTGGGTGATGCGACTCTTCGACATCGAACCCAGCGGGCACACGCCGCGGCACGCGCACGACTGGCCGCACATCAACTTCGTCGCCGCGGGGCGCGGCCTGCTGTACCTCGACGGCGAGGAGCACGCGCTCGCGGCCGGCTCGTACGCCTACGTGCCGGCCGGCCACGAGCATCAGTTCAGCGCCGCGGCGGGCGAGCCGCTGTCGTTTGTCTGCATCGTGCCGGAGGCCGGGGACTATTGAGCCGTCTGCCGGCATCGCCCGGCCGCCGCGCCGGCCGCCGTCCGCTGCGGCCGCATCCATCCTTGAAAAGCGGCCGCGAAGGGAATTGACTAGCTTGAGGCCGCGCGGAGGGCCGGCGCCTTGCGCCGGCGGCACCGCGCGGCGTTCGTGAGACCGACAGCGGCAGGGAAGGTGGCGCGACCCGGCTTCTCCCGGCCCGCTCGGCTTCACCGCAGACAACGACGACGCCGGGGCGAGGGCCGCACCGGCGAAAGGAGAGTGAACGCCGTGCCACCCGCTCAGAGCAGGCTCGCCGGACTCCATCGGCTCGGTCAGAGCCCTTGGTTCGACTACATCAGCCGCGAGCTCGTGACTCGCGGCGGCCTCAGGAGGATGGTCGACCGCGACGGCCTCGGCGGCGTCACCAGCAACCCATCCATCTTCGAGAGGGCGGTGGGCGCCGGGACGGGCTACGACGAGCAGATCCTGGAGCTTGCTCGCGAGGGCCTGGGGGCGGCGGAGATCTTCGACCGCCTGGCGGTCGAAGACGTGCGCGCCGCCTGCGACGTGCTCGCGCCCCTGTATCTGGGCAGCGGCGGCGAGGACGGCTTCGTCTCCATCGAGGTCTCGCCGGCCTATGCCTACGACACGCCGACGACCATCGCCGAGGCTCAGCGGCTCTTCGCCGCCGTGGACCGCCCCAACGTCATGATCAAGATCCCGGGCACGCGCGAGGGCGTGCCGGCGATCCTCGAGACGCTGCGGCAGGGACTCAACATCAACATCACGCTGTTGTTCTCGCTGACCCAGTACGAGGCCGTCGCCGACGCCTACCTCGAGGCGCTGGAGTATCGGCTGCAGCACGATCTCACGATCCGCGCCACGTCATCGGTGGCGAGCTTCTTTGTGTCTCGCGTCGACACGCTGGTCGACAGGCTGCTGGACGAGAAGATCGCGGCCGCCGCCGACGCGGCGGAGCGGCGGCGGCTCGAAGCGCTCAAGGGCACGGCCGCGGTGGCCAACGCCAAGGTCGTCTATGAGCGTTTTCGCAGCTACCTGGGCGGCCGCCACTGGCAGCTCATCGCCGCCTCGGGCGCCAAGGTGCAGCGCATCCTGTGGGCGAGCACGGGCACCAAGGACCCCGCCTACTCGGATGTGCTGTACGTCGACGAGCTCATCGGCGAGCACACCGTGAACACTCTGCCGGAGGCCACCTGGAAGGCCTTCAACGACCACGGCACGCTGGCGCGGACGGTCGACCGTCACCTCGAGGACGCGCACCGCACGCTGCGCGAGCTCGGCCAGCTCGGCATCGACATGGAGCGGGTGGGCGCCCAGCTCCAGGTCGAGGGCGTGGAGCTGTTTGCGAAAGCGTTCGAGGATGTCATCGCGATCGTCGCGCGAAAGTGCGGCGACCTGCTCGCCGGCGAAGGAGGCTGACATGGGTCCTGAAGAGCTCGCGGCCGCCGTGCGGGAGCGCCTCGCGACGCTCGCCGCGGCCGACTTCCCGGAGCGTCTCTGGGCGGCCGACCCCACGCTGTGGAAGGCCGACGACGACGCCCACCAGAAGATCGTCGCCAATGCCCTCGGCTGGCTCAGCGTCTTTGAGGGCGTCCGCGACGAGGTCCGGGGGCTCACCGAGCTCGTCGACGAGCTGCGCGCCGAGGGGTACCGCTCCGCGGTCCTGCTCGGCATGGGCGGCTCCAGCCTGGCGCCCGAGGTCATGCACGCCATCCTGGGCACGCGGCCGGGCTACCTCGACCTGCACGTGCTCGATTCCACGGATCCGGCCGCGGTGGCCGCCGTCGAGGCGGCCGTGGACCTCGAGAGCACGCTGTTCGTGGTCGCCAGCAAGTCCGGCGGCACCACCGAGACGGCGTGTTTCCACGCTTACTTCTACGAGCGGCTTGTCGAGCTCGACGGCGAGCACGCCGGGCTCCATTTCGTGGCGATCACCGACGAGGGCTCGTCGCTCGAGCAGGAGGCGCTCGACGAGGGCTTCCGTGCCGTCTTTCTGAACCCCGGCGACATCGGCGGGCGGTACTCGGCGCTCAGCTTCTTCGGCATGGTCCCGGCCGCCCTCATCGGCGTCGACCTCGAGCGGCTGCTCGACGGTGTGCGCGCCATGGCCATGCTCTGCGGCCCGGACGTGCCCGCCGACGAGAACCCTGCCCTGCGGCTCGGCGCCATGATGGGCGAGGCGGCGCTGCGCGGCCGCGACAAGCTCACGCTCGTCTTCGAGGCGCCGCTGGCGCCGCTCGGCGCCTGGGTCGAGCAGCTCGTCGCCGAGAGCACCGGCAAGGAGGGCACGGGCATCCTGCCGGTGGACCTCGAGGCGCTCGGCGTCCCCGCCGTCTACGGCGACGACCGCCTGTTCGTGGCGGCGCGGCTCACGGGTGGGGCCGACGCCGGCGTCGCCGGGGCGCTCGACGCGCTGCGCGAGGCCGGGCAGCCGGTGTGCGCCCACGAGATGGGCGACGTGCGCGACCTCGGCGGGGAGCTCCTGCGCTGGGAGATCGCCGTCGCGGTCGCCGGGCACGTGCTCGGCATCGACGCTTTCGACCAGCCCAACGTGCAGGAAAGCAAGGACATCACGAAGGCGCTGCTCGCCGCCTACGCAGAGACCGGCGAGCTGCCGGCCGAGCCGCCGGCGGAAGACGGCCGCCGGATCGTCTATCCGGTGGGCGACGAGGATCTGCCGGCCGCTTTGCGCGAGCTCTTCGCGCAGGCCGCGGCCGGCGACTACGTCGCCGTGCAGGCGTACGTCGCCCCGGGGCAGGCCGTCTGGGAGCAGCTTCAGGCCGTCCGCCTGCGGCTGCGCGACGGCCTGCACGTCGCCACCACTCTGGGGTACGGCCCTCGCTACCTACACTCCACCGGCCAGCTCCACAAGGGCGGTCCCAACAAGGGACTGTTCCTCCAGCTCCTGGGGCACGACCCGGGCGATGTCGAGATCCCCGGCCAGCCGTACAGCTTCGGCGTGCTCAAACGCGCGCAGGCGCGCGGCGACCTGACGGCTCTGCGGGCGCACGGCTGCCGCGCCCTGCGCGTGTGCCTCGGCGACGACGTGCCGGCCGGCCTCGCGCGTCTGGCGGAGCTCGTCGCCGCCGTCTGAAGCGCGGGGCGCCCGCGGCGCCCCGCGGCAACGCCGGACCGCGTCGCCGGCAGGCGGCGCGCACCAAAGGCCCGGTTCGAACGAGGAGGTCCTGATGGACATCGCCATGGTCGGCCTGGGCCGCATGGGCGGCAATATGGCGCGGCGCCTGCTGCGCGGCGGGCACCGCGTCGTCGTGTGGAACCGCACGTACGCCAAGGCGGAGGAGCTCGGCGCCGAAGGCGCCGAGCCTATCCGCGAGCTCGCCGGCGTGGTGGCCGCGCTGCCGCAGCCGCGCGTCATCTGGCTGATGCTGCCCTACGGCCAGACCACGCAGGAAGCGATCGACGAGCTCGTGCCGCTGCTCGCCGAGGACGACATCCTCATCGACGGCGGCAACTCCCCGTTTCAGGAAGACGTGAGGCGCGGAGCGGCCCTCGCCGAGAAAGGCATCCGCTACGTTGACGCCGGCACCAGCGGCGGCGTGTGGGGCCTCGAGGTCGGCTACTGCCTGATGGTCGGCGGTGAGCGCACGGCCTTCGAGCACATCAGGCCCATCCTGGCCACGCTGGCACCGCCCGGCCATGGTTACGACTACATGGGCGGTCACGGCAGCGGGCACTTTGTGAAGATGGTCCACAATGGCATCGAGTACGGCATGATGCAGGCCTATGCCGAGGGCTTCGAGCTTCTCGAGGCCACGGCGTGGGACCTCGACCTAGCGGCCATCGCCGATCTCTGGAACCAGGGCAGCGTGGTGCGCTCCTGGCTGCTCGAGCTGGCCGCGGACGCTCTGAAGAAGGACCCCGGCCTCGAGCACATCACCGGGTACGTCGACGACACCGGCGAGGGTCGCTGGACGGTCGAGCAGGGCATCGCTCACTCGGTGCCCATGCCGGCCATCACCGCGGCGCTGTTCATGCGCTTCCGCTCGCGCCAGGCAGATACCTTCAGTGGCAAGGTGCTCGCCGCCCTGCGCAACGAGTTCGGCGGTCACGCCGTGCAGGAGAAGAAGTGAGCCCCGGAGGCGACCCTTCCGAGGAGCGCGTCGGCTACGAGGTCGCCGACCGCTTCGGCGACGACGAGGACGTGCACATCGGCGGCGTCGCGAGCCTCGGCGACGTGCCCTCGCCGTTCGGCGGCGAGCGCGACCCCGATCCTTGCAGCCTCGTCATCTTCGGCGTCACCGGCGATCTTGCCCACCGCAAGCTCATGCCGGCGCTCTACGACCTCGGCTGCCACGGCGTGTTGCCGTTCGGCACCACCATCGTGGGATACGGGCGCCAGGAGCTCGACGACGACGAGCTCCGTGCACTTCTGCAAGGGTCAATCGACGACCACTACGGTGCGGACACGATCGACGGCTCGCTGTGCGAGCGCATCCTCCTGACTCCGCGCTACGTTCAGGGCCAGTTCGACGATCCCGAGGGGTACGCGCGCCTGGGCGCCGTCCTT
This sequence comes from uncultured Thermoleophilia bacterium, assembly GCA_903862845.1. Taxonomy (GTDB): domain Bacteria; phylum Actinomycetota; class Thermoleophilia; order UBA2241; family UBA2241; genus CAIXSE01. The sequence goes on along the minus strand of CAIOZS010000128.1, from coordinate 1,573 downwards.
GACGATCTGGACGCCGGCGGGACGCGCGGGAACCGCATGTTCTACCTGGCCACGCCGCCCAGCCAGTTCGGGGTGATCGTGGAGCAGCTCGGGGCCTCCGGTCTGGCGCGCAAGGGCGCCTTTGACGCGGAGAGCGCTCGCGGCGCCGGGGTCCCTGGCTGGACGCGCGTCGTCATCGAGAAGCCTTTCGGGCGCGATCTCGAGACGGCGCGCGCGTTGAACCTCGAGATCGCCGACGTATTCGACGAGCGGCAGGTGTACCGCATCGATCACTACCTGGCCAAGGAGACCGTGCAGAACCTGCTGGTCCTGCGCTTCGCCAACGGCATCTTCGAGCCCGTGTGGAACCGGCGCTACGTCGACTTCGTGGAGATCACGGCCGCGGAGACGCTGGGCGTCGAGCACCGCGGCCCCTACTACGAAGAGGCCGGCGCGCTGCGCGACATGATCACGCCGCACCTCATCCAGCTCTTCAGCCTGGTGGCCATGGAGCCCCCGGTGGCGTTCGACGCCGACGCGGTGCGCGACGAGAAGCTCAAGGTGCTGCGCGCCGTGCGGCACATCCCGCGCCATCTGGCCGCGCGGTGCGCGGTTCGCGCCCAGTACGTGCAGGGCGTCGTGGACGGTGACGGCGTGACCGCGTATCGCTCCGAAGAGAGGGTCGCGCCGGACTCCCACACCGAGACCTACGCCGCCGTGAAGCTCCTCGTGGACAACTGGCGCTGGCAGGGCGTGCCCTTCTATCTGCGTACCGGCAAGCGCCTGGCGCGCCGCGTCACGGAGATCGCCATCCACTTCAAGCTGCCGCCGGTGCTGCTCTTCCGCGAGCCGGCGGGCGGTGGCGGCCTGCAGGCCAACGTCCTGGTGCTGCGCGTGCAGCCGGATGAGGGCTTTTCGCTCAACATCGAGTCCAAGCTGCCCGGCCACGGCACCGCGCTCCAGCCGGTGGCCATGGACTACTCGTACGGCACGACGCTGAACGAGCTGCCCTTCAGCGCCTACGAGACCGTCCTCGTCGATGCCATGGAGGGCGACATGACGCTGTTCACGCGTGGCGACCAGGCCGAGGAAGCGTGGCGCATCGTCGACCCGATCCTCGATGAGTGGGCCGGCAAGCCGCAGCGCGAGATCCCCATCTACGAGGCCGGCGGGTGGGGCCCCGAGACGGCCGACGCTCTGATCGCCGGCGACGGCCACACGTGGCGGCGGCCCTGAAACGAGGCGGCGGCCTCGAAACGACGATGACGAGGAGTGCCGCATGAGCATTGAGATCCTCCCGGACGCGGACGCCCTGGCGCTGCGCGCCGCCGACCTTTTCGCCCTGGCGTCCCAGGAGGGCGCGGCGGCGCGCGGCAGGTTCGCCGCCGCTTGCAGCGGCGGCGAGACGCCGCGCGCCTTCTTCAAGCTGCTGGCTCGCCAGCAGTTCAGCCAGAAGATCCCCTGGCGCCGCGTCCAGCTCTATTGGGGCGACGAGCGCTGCGTACCGCCGGACGACCCGGCCAGCAACTACGGCATGGCCCGCGACGCCTTGCTGAGGCACGCGCCCATCGCCGCCGCCAACGTGCACCGCGTG
>CAIOZS010000127.1 GCA_903862845.1 uncultured Thermoleophilia bacterium | reverse complement strand
GCTGTGCTGAAAAGCGGTTCATAGCCTTCGTCATCGTCGTCTGGCACGAGTCGTTCGGCCGCGCGCAAATCGTGCGAGGCTTTGGTGAGCCAAGCACCAACAAGCTCTCGGAGGCCGTCATCCATAGAGCAGGAGGCCCTCTGTGGCGACCTCGTGCTCAAGAGAGGCCGCCAGAGTCTTCATACGGTCGAAGCGGTCCGCGGTAGTCACGAGGACGTCTTTGGCGATACCCAGACCCCGCAGGGCGCGGTATGCCTTCTGGGCTCTTCTCAGTGGGCGCTCTTCGCTCGACGAGACGACAACCAGGAAGTCGTAGTCGCTGTCAGGCGTGGCGTCGCCGCGACTTCTCGATCCGAACAAGTAGACCTTGCTCGGGCTGAATTCCTTGACGAGCCGCCGTGTGGCCTCTTCGAGGACCGGGTCATCTTGGCTGCGGTTCACATCGCCCCCCGACTAGTTCGCACCTTCAGTATATCCGCGGATGGTGCGACTCCGCGTTGAGAGCGGCTGGCCCCGCGTTTCGCGGGCGGCTTGACTCCCACCACGAGCAGGCACCGGCCGCGGGAAGCGACTACTCCGCGGAAAGGAGGCGGAGGACGAGCGCGTCGATCGCGTCAGCGATGCCTACGCGCTCGAGCGCCTCCCGGATCAGCCGGCGCTGCGCCTGGAACGTGCGCTTGCCGGTGACGTCAGTCGCCCCGGCAAGCGCCTCCGCTTGGGCGGCCAGCTCGACGAGTTGCTGGTGACAGTCGTCCGAAGGATCGAAAAGCGGGATCGCCAAGTTCCAGATCAGCTTGTCGAAGTGGCGCGGGTTGTGTTCGCCGCGAGCCTGCCCCGGAGTGGTGAGACGTGTTGTCGCCGGGCTGTTCAGAATCGAGGCGAGATATCTGGCCTCTTCAAGCGAGCTCGCGGCAGCCGCGTAGAGTGACTTGTCGATGACGACGTGTGGGTCGTCGAGACGAGCGGCTGCCAGGTACTGTCCGCTCGCCGCGTAGAGCACGCGGTGTGGCGCGACGGGGAACTGCAGCGAGAGCTTGTTCCTGAAGTCGAGCTGTTCCAGCAGCGTCAGGCGACTCTCGCCCTTGTTCTCATCCCACACGGCTTCAGCGCGCGTCCACCAGTCGGCGAGGCCGGGGTGAGCGTCGAGGTGGGGATCCGCGCTGTCCAGCAGCGAGGAGCCGTCCCATGGGACGATGCCGAGCCACGGCTCCAGCAGGCGAAACGGCAGCAGCGTGGCGCCCAGGTGTACCGGTCGCACGAACTCCTGTTCCACAGAGCCCTGTAGGCCGGGAAGCCGTTTCCACGGCAGCTTCTCGTTGGCGCTGCGCATACTGCGCACCGCGCGTCGGCCGGACGCGACGCCGATGGGCGAGGACGGCGCGTCCTCGACCATGAGCAGGAAGCGCGGCACGAGCGTCGCTCCCTGCGTGAAGCGTGAGTGATACGGGCTGGCCGGCTCGTCGCGGGCGACCTCGACCCCCGCCGCAGCCCGCGAGATGTGCGCGGCGGCGACCTCCCACGAGATGCCGCGGCCGGGTAGTCGGCCGCTCCAGCTCTCAGCCTCACTGGGCAAGGGGACCGCGAGCTCCGAGGGCTTTGAGCGCGTGCCGCTGATCACGCTCGGCGGCACGCGGAACAGATTGGGCTTGATCTGGTGCAGGTCCCAGGGCGCGCTGAACGCCACCTTGGCCCCGCCCGTGGGCGTCTCCCAGTGACCCGTGCGCAAGCCCGCGAACTGGCGGCGCGACAGCGCCGCCAGCGGCATGACCAGCGAGAAGCGACCGCCCGGCTTCAGGTACAGCTCCACGGCGCGGGTCAGGAAGAGCCCTGAGAGGTCCTGGTGCGTCGCCACCGACGCCCCGGCCCACAGAGCGCGTTCCTCGCTCATCTCGCGGAAGGCGACCTGCATCTCGATGGTCATGAAGCGGTAGGCGAGCCAGGGCGGGTTGCCGACGATGCAGTCGACGCGGTTGTCCGTCTGGCTCAGCCACAACGGCCGCGCGAGGTTGCGCACGTAGAACGACCAGACGTGGTCGCGTCCTTCGTCCTGCAAGCGGCACATGGTGGCGAACGTGGCTTGCACGGCATCCTGGTCGTCCGGATGCACGGCGAAGCGGCTGAAGGTGGTGGCCAGCGACGGCGGCGTGGAACCGGGTTCACGAGTGGCCGCGCGGTGCGCGAGCTCTTCGACGAGGCGGTCGAAGGCGGGGGCGTCGCTGAGCAGGCGGCTGGGGAAGTGCAGGCTGCTGGCCCAGAGCTGAACGTCATCGTCGATGCCGATCGTGAGTCCTTCGTGGGCCCAGAGGCTGGTGCCCGCGGTGCGCCACTGCACGGAGTCTCCCAGCCAGACGGGCACGTGGACGTTGGGCCGGCCGGGCGCTTGCAGCCGGTCCCGGCCGATCGCCAGCAGGTAGGTGAGCCGCGCCAGCGTGATGGCCACCGGGTGCACGTCGATGCCGAGCACGTGCTCGGTCGCGCCGCTGATCGCCTCGGCGTCGGACATGCCGGCGTCGGCGGCCGCGCTCAGATAGTGACGCACGGCCTGGAAAAGGAACGTGCCCGAGCCGCAGGATCCGTCGAGCACCCGCTGCTCGAGGGGGCGGTCAACGGTCTCGATGACGATGCACTCGGCCAGCCAGTCCGGCGTGTAGTACTCGCCGAGGCGGTGGCGCCAGTCGGCGTTGATGATGCTCTCGTAGAGCACCTTCATGACATCGTGCTCGACGTCTTCCCAAGCGAAGCGGATGAGCCGTTTGGCGAGCGCCTGGACGAAGGCCTCGCCCTCCGGTACTTCCACGACCCAGTCGAAGAAGTCCTGCTCGATGACCCCGGAGATGCCGGCCTGGGCGAAAGCCTGCCCGCTGAGCACCGACGCCGGCGGCAGCAGCACCGGGTCGAGGCCCACCACGGCGTGCGCGATGACCTCGGCGGAGACCACCAGCAGCGTGTGGTCGATGAACAGCTGATCGTCGTCGACGAAGTTGGTGCCGAAGGCCGTGCGCAGCAGGCGCGCCCAGAGCTGCCGCTTCAGGACGACCGTGGGGTCGGCGCGATTCTTGTCGTAGAGCCGGTGGAGCTCGGCGTAGGCGAGCGCGTGCGCCGAGCTGTAAGCGCCGAGGCGACGCTCGATCTCCTTCGGCGTCGGCGCGATCGCCTCGGCGGTGGCCAGCGCGCCTTCGAGCCAGACGATGAGGCCCTCTATGTCTAGTCGCGTGAGGGTGAGCTCGAAGTGTGAGACTTCCTCGAGCTCATCGTCCACAAGGTGATAGAGGCGCCACTCCGCGCCGTCCGTGAGGATGCCCGCGTAGCGCTGGGCCAGCGCGGTGGTGCGGGCGCGGACGTAGCCGGCCAGCTGCTTCTCGGCCTGGTCGCGCACGCCGGCGCTGCGCAGGTCGCGCTTGATCTCGATGGCGGTGAGGCCGGTCTCGATGTCGATGCGCCGGCCACCGCCGACCTGGACCTCGAGCTCGGCTTCGACGAGGTCGTCCTCACCGAGGTTGAGGCCGCCGTAGAGCAGTAGGGTGCGCACATCGGCCTGGACATTGGCCTCCGCGCCCGCGGTGCGGCCGGCGAGCTGGCGGACGAGTGCGGCGAGGTCAAGCGTGGACGACAGGGTGCCGGTCCTTGTTGAGGTTGGCGGCCACGGCTGAGGCTATCACCGCGGCAACGGGGCGAGAAGGGCAGCCCACACTGGAACTACGCGGGGCAAAGGGGCGACCGCGCCGTCCCGGCCGCTCACTCGCCGTCGTCGCTGGTTTGCAGAGGCCCGAGGCTGCCCTGCGCCGCGGTGGATCCGCTCTTGCCGCCGCCGCGTCCCCGCAGGATCCACGCGAAGCCCACGGCGATCAGCGCGCCCGCGAGCGGGCCGACCACGTAGGCCCAATAGTTCGAGAAGTCGAGCAGGGCCATGTCGGGGCCGAACGACCGCGCCGGGTTCATGGAGGCGCCACTGATGGGGCTCGACCAGAGGCCGGCGAGGATGATGTAGCCGCCGACGGCCAGCGCGCCGATAACGCCCACGTTCTGCGCCCCGGACGCGGTGCCCAGGATGGTGCTCACGAGCCCCACGGTCAGGACCATCTCGACGAGCATCGCCTGCGTCGCGCTGATCCCCGCGCCCGGCTCGGTGGCGCCGAGCATGCCGAGCTTGCCGAGCACCGCCCACAGAAACAGGCAGGCGAGCGTCGCGCCCAGCAGCTGGACGATGACGTAGCCGGGCACGCGCCGCCAGGGGAAGTCGCCGCGGGCCGCGAAAGCGAGGCTGACGGCGGGGTTGAGGTGAGCGCCGGACACGGCGCCCATGAAGAGGATGATGGCCATGACCATGAGGCCGGGCGCCGTCACCGCCGCCGCCCGGCTGATGGCGCCGCCGGACTGGGCGCCGACCACGGCGCCGCCGGCTCCGACGAGCACGAGGAAGAAGGTGCCGAGCAGCTCGGAGAAGAGCCGGCGCCACTCGCGGCTCGGGTCGTCGAAGTCGCCTTCCCCGCCGAACTCGAGCTCCAGGTGTCGGCGGCTCCGGCGCTCCGCTTCCGGTGACGTGCCGATCACGCCGGGTATGCTCATCCGCTCGTCTGCCATCCCTCCGCTCCTTCTTGCCCACACTCGCGCACCAAGCGACGATGTGCGCCGGAACACCGGCGTCAGACATTCTAGTCCCGCGATGGCGGTCGGCCCAGGGAGTGTGCCAGCCGCGGGATGGACTCGAGAGGAACAACCGAGATCTTGGCGGCCACGCGGGTGAGCAGGTCCAGCTGTGCGCCGCCATGCGTCGCCCAGAAGTCGGCACCGCGGGTCTTGAGCGTGCCGACGACCTGTTCCAGAGCGCAGCCCTCTCACGATGCTCCGAGCTGGGATGCGACTGGACTTCCGTCAGCGTCGTCATCTGAAGGAGCGCGTGGAGGATCCCGCTGCCGCGAGGGCGGGGCCGTTTGGCCCCGCCCTCGCCGACGTTCGCGAGCGGCTCGCGAGAACGCTCGCTACGCGTTCATAGGCGCGTGGGTCACTCCCGCGCGAGCATCGCCTGGGCTTGGCGCTCCAGGTCGAGATAAGGCTCGCCGCTGACGTCCACGGCCACCCGCTTGATCGTGCCGCCGGTGAAACGGTGCGGAGACGTGCCGGGATAGTCGTCGGTGACGGCCTCGCCGCTGTCGCGACCCACGCACAGACCCTCACCCGCCAGCGAGAAGAAGCCCGGCTGGGTCTTGATCCGGCCCTCGCCGACCTTCTTGTCGCCGTAGTACAGCGACAGCACGCCGGTGGCCACGCCGGGGGGGTCCTCGCCGTCCTTGTCGAACGAGGCCGACAAGATCAGATCCTCGCCGGTCGGCAGGTCCTCGGTCGCATCGACCTTCTGCTCGAAGACGCCGACGAAGCTGTTCACGTAGTGCAACCGGTCGTCCTTGACGTAGAGGGCATGCCCGCCGAAACGCGCGCCGTGGGCGAACAGCACCCCTTCGGCACCGGCGGCCGGGATGTCGACCAGGGCGCCGATGGCGAAGGAGCGGTTGCGGATGTTGACGGCCTGCTGCTCCGGCACGTCGGCGCTGTCTGGGAAGTAGGTGTACCGGTCGCGCGGCGGCGTGAGCTGCGGCCGCGGCGTCATGATGATCTCGAGCGCGGAGCGGTCGTCAAGCGGGAAGGCGCCGTTTCTGCCCGCCTCCGCGAACCAAAGGTTCTGGAGCTCGCGGACCTTGTCCCAGTTCTCCTTGGAGACATCGTGAAGCTCCGAGCGGTCCACGTCAGTGTGGTAGAGCTCCCACGTGTCGTCGTTGAAGTGGCTCCACCCGGCGATCGTCGGGTGGGTCGTCACGGCCTTCCAGCCCTCGTGCCAGACCGCTCGGGAGCCGAGCATCGAGTAGAACTGCGTCTTGCGCGCCCCGTCGGCCGAGCCGTCGTCGAAGCTGTAGCGCATGCTCACGCCGTCGAAGGCGCTCTGCACGTGTCCCTTGATCGTCCCCGGCGCCTCCACCCCGAGGCAGTCGAGGACCGTCGGCACGAGATCGATCGCGTGGTGGTACTGCTCCCTGATCTCGCTCTTCGCCTGTATGCCTTTCGGCCACGAGACGATGCACGGGTCGCTGGTACCGCCGTTGAACTCGTAGCGCTTCCACATCTTGAACGGCGTGTTGAACGCCATGGCCCAGCCGTTGGTGTAGTGGTTGTACGTCTTGGGGCCGCCGAGCTCGTCGAGCATCTTGAGGTTGGCCTCGAGGTCGTCGGGGATGCCGTTGAAGAAGAGGTTCTCGTTGACCGACCCGTCAGGGCCGCCCTCGCCGCTGGCGCCATTGTCCGAGACGAGGATCACGAGTGTGTTGTCCCGCATGCCCGCCCACTCGAGGTAGTCGAGCAGCTTCCCGATGTAGTGGTCCGTGTGAGCGAGGAAGCCCGCGTAGACCTCAGCCATGCGCGAGAAGAGCCTCTTCTCACCAGCCGAGAGCGAGTCCCATGGCTTGGTCACCTCGAGGGCCGGGAACGGCTTGCCGTCGGGGCCCGTGCGTGTCTCGGGGGTACCTATCGGGTTGATGGGCGGCAGCTCGGTGTCGGGCGGTACAAGGCCCATCTTCTTCTGCCGCGCCAAAGTCTGCTCACGCAGCGCCTCGTAGCCCATGTCGAACTGGCCCTTGAACTTGTCGATCCACTCCCTGGGCGCCTGGTGCGGCGCGTGGCAGGCGCCGGGCGCGTAGTAGAGGAAGAACGGCTTGTCGGGGGCGATCGCCTTGGCGTCCTTGATGAACTCGAGCGCCTTGCCGGTGATGTCGTCGGTGAAGTGGTAGCCCTCTTCCGGCGACTTGGGCGGATCCACCGGGTGGTTGTCGTAGACGAGCTCCGGATACCACTGGTTGGTCTCGGCGCCGAGGAAGCCGTACCAGCGCTCGAAGCCGCGGCCGGTCGGCCAGTTGCGGCGCGGCGCCGCGAGGTTCATCTCGTCGGTGGGGCACAGGTGCCACTTGCCGACCATGTAGGTGTTCCAGCCCAGCTCGCCGAGGATCTCGGACAGCATGCCGTTCTCCGGCGGGATGGTGCCGCTGGCGTTGGGGAAGCCGACCGCCGCTTCGGTGATGCAGGCCATGGAGTTGCGCGTGTGGTTGCGTCCGGTGAGCAGGCAGGAGCGCGTCGGCGAGCACAGCGCCGTGGTATGCCACTGCGTGTAGCGCACGCCGTCGGCCGCGATCTTGTCGATGTTGGGCGTTGGGATCGGGCCGCCGTAGCAGGACATGGCGGAAAAGCCGACGTCGTCGAGCACGACGTAGACGACGTTGGGCGCCCCGTCCGGAGCCTTCGGCGGCTCGAACGGCGCCCAGTCGGGTGTCGAATCGCGGATGTCGACGTTGATGACGCCCTTGAAGGGTTCGCTCATATCTGTCACTCCTTGCTCTCTTGAAACGTGTGTGCCAGCCGCGGGATGGTATCGAGAGGAATCACGGAGATCTTGTCGTCAAGCGCGTACTCCTGATCCCCCGGGTAGACGACCCAAAGGTGTTCCAGCGAGAGATCTTGAATGGCGACGTGCATCGAGCGGCTCGCAACGGGCGCGTCGGCGTACTTGAGCTCAAAGCCATAATGCTTGCCGGCGGCGCGTACCAACAAGTCCAGTTCTGCGCCGCCATGTGTCGCCCAGAAGTACGCATCGCGGGTCCCAAGCGCACCGACGACCTGGTCCAGAGCGAAGCCCTCCCACGATGCTCCCAGTTTGGGGTGCGATTGAACGTCGGCCAGCGTCGTCAGCTGAAGGAGCGCATGGAGGATCCCGCTGTCGCGAACATAAGTCTTGGGTGCTTTGACCTGGCGTTTGCGGACGTTCTCGAACCACGGCGGGAGGATTCGAACCATGTAGGCGCCGCAGAGGATATCGAGATAGCGGCGCGCCGTCGTTTCGGATGTGCCGATCGAGCGGGCGAATTGCGCCGCGTTCCAGACCTGCCCGTGATAGTGGGCGACCATCGTCCAGAAGCGCCTCAGGGTCTCCGCCGGGATCGTGATGCCGAGCTGCGGGATATCCCGTTCGAGAAACGTGCGCATGAAGTCCTGGCGCCATGCCTGGCTGGCGGAATCGTCGGCTGCGAGAAAGGACCGCGGAAAGCCGCCACGCAGCCAGAGTCGGTCGCGCGCGGAGGCGCCGACCTCCGTGAGATCGAAGCCGGACAGGTCGATGAATCCGATGCGCCCGGCGAGTGATTCGGAAACGCCCTTGACCAGGTGCGGCGAAGCCGAACCGAGGAGCAGAAATCGAGCCGCGCTCCGGGGCCTGTCCACGAGGACCCGCACCAGCTCGAACAGGTCTGGTCGCCTCTGCACCTCGTCGATGATCACGAGTCCGGGGAGCTCTTGCAGCACGCTGAGGGGCGCGGACAAGCGGCGGACATCAACGGGGTTCTCGAGGTCGAAGTAGGTGGACGGCTGACGCTCAGCGATCATCCTCGCCAGCGTCGTCTTGCCACATTGGCGGGGGCCCAGCAGGGCTGCGATCGGATGCATGGCGAGCGTGCGCTCGATCTCGTCTATGCCATTTGGCCGCGGTATCATACGGCCGAGCCTATCCTTGAAAATCCTCATGTCAAGTAATGATGTTCACGAAAGTATGCTCGTCGATAGACGACTCCCCCCGGCGCGGCTGACCGACGGCCCCGCTCGTGCGGGCACCGGAAACGCAGGGGCGATTCTCAGCGGTTGGGCCGGTGGTCGAGCGCTACTCGAGCGAGATGGCGTCCACCGGGCACTCCTCGGCCGCCGCCTCGCAGCTACCGCATCCGGTGCAGAGATCCTCGTCGACGACGGGTCGGGCCATGTCAGTCGCCTCCCTGCGTCGCGCTGCCGGCTTCGTCGACCCCATGCTCGGCCATGATCTCTGCCGGCGCGCGGCCGGCCCTCAGCAGCTCGCACATGCGACGCATCGGCGCGTCGATGTGATGGAAGAACGCCTTGAAGCCGGGGCACAGGTAGTTGAGCCCCGGCTCGCCGGCCAGCGACTCGCCTGAGGGCGACATGGCGCCGGCCGGAGTCCTCGTGAAGCGGTCCTTGGGGCAGCCGCCGTGACAGGCGAAGCGCACGTCGCAGCCGAGGCAGTACTGCGGCAGCGTGTCGAGCTTGTCTCGACCGAACTGCCGCTGCTCAGGCGAGCCGACGAGCTCCGCGAGGTGGCGCTCGCCGATGTTGCCCCGCAGGTAGGCGGGCTCGACGAAGTGATCGCAGGCGTACACGTCGCCGTTGCGCTCCAGGGCGAGCGCCGCGCCGCAGGTCGGCGAGTGCACGCAAAGCCCCGCGGGCTCGCCGTACCAGTTGGCCAGGGCGACGTCGAACATCTGCACGTAGACCTCGCCGACGTCGCGCCGTACCCACTCCTCGAAGACGCCGCTGAGGAAATCGCCCCACTGGCCCGGCGCAACCGAGCGGTCGGTGACCGTCTCGCCGTAGGGCACGCCGCTCTCGGTGGGCCGCTCCACGATGGGGATGAACTGGATGAAGCGCGCGCCGCACTGGTCGCGCAGAAAGCGGTAGACCTCTACGGGATGCGCGGCGTTGGCGGCGTTCACCGTCGTCAGGGCGTTCCACTCGACGCCGTGCTCGCGGAGCGCCGCCAGGCCGCGCATCACCTTGTCGAAGGTGGGCCTGCCGGCCTTGTCGCGGCGGTAAGCGTCGTGCAAGGCGCGGGGACCGTCGAGGCTCAGGCCGACGAGGAAGCCGTTGTCCTTGAAGAAGCGCGCCCAGTCGCCGTTGATCTTGGTGCCGTTGGTCTGGATCGAGTGACTCACGGTCATCCCCGGGCGGGCGTGCTTGCCCGCCAGAGCGAGCGCTCGGCGAAAGAACTCGAGGCCCATGAGCAGCGGCTCGCCGCCCTGCCAGGCGATCGTGACCTCGGGCGCGCGATGCGCCTCGATGAGCTGCCGGATGTAGCGCTCCAGCAGCTCGTCGCTCATGCGCGAGCGCGCGCCGGGGTACAGCTTCTCCGTCTCGAGGAAGAAGCAGTAGGCGCAATCGAGGTTGCACGCAGAGCCGGTCGGTTTGGCAAGCAGGTGGAAGGCCGGCGGTGCGCCCGGCGGCACGTCGGGAGCGACGACACCGCCCCGCCCGTTCTGCATCCCACTCACGCCAGGTCCCCTCGCTCGCTGCCATCATCGCTGGGTCGTCTCTTGGAGCCAGTGTAGCGGAGCGGAGCCCGAAGCGGACCTGCGCGACCGCCTCCAAGCCTGAGCGACCTGCGCCGAGCAATTGAACCGCACTCGAGGACGGACATGTCGTTTGTCGCCTGGGCGATCTGTTTCACTGTCTGGATCGCCGTCGCCGTCTGGCCGGCCCGCGTCGCCGGCCGCAACGGGCACAACTTCCTGCCGTTCGTGGTCTTCAGCCTGTTGTTCTTCCCCGCGGCGCTGATCGTCGCCTACCTCGTCAGGGACCGCAGCAGAGGCTGAGCCAGGCGCGACATCGTGTCTCAGCCTCCGAGGCAGCGTCAGGGAAGGTCGCGTGACAGAATCGCGCGGGGCACCAGCATGGCACCGCGGGCAATTGCGAGATACGGTTGGTCACAGTCGACAGCAGTCAGAGGATCACGCAGCGGCCATGAGCCGCTGGACGCAAACAAGGGGGCGGTCGGCATGAACGAAGAGGAGATGCGCGCGGAGCTGGCGCGGCTTGAGGCGAAGAACGTGAGCCTTCGCGCACAGCGACATGCGCGAGAAGATCGCCGGCCTGGTCGTCGGCCTGCTGCTCCTGATCCTCGTCGCGTCCTCGTGGTGGCTGATCGCCTTGCTCCTCGTGCTGTACGAGGGCGCGCTCACCTCATGGCGCGACGGTGGCCGCTCACGCGTCGCGAGAGTGTCGATGAGGCGCCGGCGTGGCATGGAGGGCGACGTGATCCACGGCCAACGGCGCGGCACGTGGATGCTTCGCCAGCCCGCGCCGTGAGGGTCCCGACCGTGTGAACGGCCTTGCCCTCACTCGCGTGACGTGCGACAAGCCGCCGCGTCACTGCGGTCGACGTGCGGAAGGAGCGTGCGGTCGCCCGTGAGCCATCTCATCATCAGCTTGAT
>CAIOZS010000126.1 GCA_903862845.1 uncultured Thermoleophilia bacterium | reverse complement strand
GCACGATCACCCCGGCCACCCCGCAGACGGTGCCCTGGGGCTCGACCCTCACCTTCAGCTTCGCGGCCGCGCCCGGCTACGAGGTGGGCACGGTCACGGTCGACGGTCGCGTGCTCCTCCGGCCGACCCCCCGCGACGGGCGTGACGAGTACACCTTCGCAGCCCTGGAGGCCGACCACACGATCAGCGTCAGCTTCGCGGTTCCCGCGGCGCCCGGCGCGCGGCTGCTGCCGCGCCACGCGAACATGCCGTAGGTGCTCGGCGGGCAGGGCAGCGTCAGCCCGGCGGCGGCGCTCCGCCTTGGCCGCCGCCGCGCAGCGCGTCGCCGGCGTCGACTCTGAGCTGCCGGGGCTGCTCACGACGAGCGAGCTGTAGCCTCCCTTCATCGTCCACCGCTGCGTTTACGTTTCAGTCGCGCCGTTGACTCGGCGGCGGTCTCGCCGCATGCTCAGCGAGTCACCCCCGCGAGCAGGACTCGCGGCCCCCCGGGGTTGCGACCCCGGGGGCATTTCTCTTCTGGGGGTCAATCGTCAACCGCACCATCTTCCTCATCGACGGCTTCAACCTGCATCACTCGCTGCTCGACGCCGAGCGCGCCGTGGGGCAGCCCCTTCAGCAACTGGATGTCTCCTCCTTGTGTTCCTCGTACCTCTACGCCTTGCCTGGTCGAAGCACTCACCCGTCCATCGTGTACTTCACTGCTCTCGCTCATCACCTGGAGAGCCGGCGGCCAGGGCAGCGAGCGCGCCAGATGGGCTACCTCTCGGCTCTGCGGGCCACCGGGGTGGACGTGCGGTTGGGCCGCTTCAAAGCCAAGACGCTCACGTGCCCGTCATGCGCCCGCCGCTTCACTCGATTCGAGGAGAAGGAGACCGACGTCGCGCTTGGCGTTCAGCTGGTCGAATCAGCCTTGCTGGGCGCCTTCGACACGCTGGTTCTGGTCAGCGGCGACAGCGATCTCGTGCCGGCGCTCGCCGCCGCACGACGTCTGGCGCCGTCCCGGACGCTCGCCGTCGGGCTGCCGTTTGGACGCGCAAGTCTGGCGCTCGAACGGGCCGCCGACATCGCCTTCGCCGTCAAGCCGTCCGCGTACGCTCGGCACCAACTCACTGCGGCGAGCTGATCGCCGAAGCGCCACGTGGCGTTTGCGTCGCCTTGACCATGTGGATGCTCCTGTGCATACTGTAGTTATCCATCCCCACGGGTATATCCCGTGGGCCCCCCGGGGTTGCGACCCCGGGGGTTTCTTCGTCTTTGCGCTTGCTCCGGGCTCAGCGGCAAGGGCTGCTTGGGGAACGGCATTGCCACACGCTCCGTGGTTCCCACCACCACCCCTCTATCCCTTGGCCTGGGCCATCGGGGAATCCGTGAAGGAAGGCGGGGTCCACGGACCCCGCCGCGGAGGGCACGGGGTATGCACCTCCTCATCTTCGCGCCTTCGCCACCGCCGGGATGACCCGGAAGGTGAGCTCTGGCACGTCGGCCGCCAAGGCCTCCTCCATGTGCGCGCCGAGCGCGCCGATCTCGTCGAGGGTGCGCGTGCCCGGGAAGGCGAGCTCGATCTCGACGAAGCGCTGCTTGCCGCTGGAGCGCGTGTAGAGCGTGCCGATCGCCTCGAAGTCGGCGTAGTGCGCCGCGAGCACCTTCATCACTCGCAGCTGTTCCTCCTCCGGCAACGGCAGGTCCATGAGGGCGCGGAAGTTGCGCCGCACCAGGATCACGCCGACCCAGATCATGTACGCGGCGATGGCGAGGGCGACGAGCGGGTCCAGGCGGTCGCCGAGAGTCTGCAGGCCGTTGTGGACGAGCAGCCATCCGGCGGCGAACGCGACGAGCACGCCGCAGTCGCTGAGCACATTGACCCGGTAGTCGAGCAGGTAGGCGTGCAGCAGCGGGGAGGGATCCCGAGTCCTGCGCGCCAGACGCGAGACGCTGACGTACAGGACCACCATGCGGGCGGCCTCGACCGCAATGGGGATCATGCTGAGCCCGTAGCTGACGCGTTCAGGGTCGATCAGCCGCAGCGAGGCGGCGTAGGCGACGTAGATCCCCGACGGCACGTTGAGCACGCCGCCCAGGAAGGCCGCGAAGTTCTCGAGCTTGCCGGCTCCGTAGGGAAAGCGGAACGTGTTCTCCCGCATCACCTGGCGGATCGCATAGAGCGAGAAGGACTGGACGGCGACCGTGATGGCGAAGTTCACGGAGTACACGAACACGGCCGAGGAGTTGGCGAGCACGGCCGTCACGATGAAGAGGGCCATGAGAGGGAAGAGCGTCACGTAGCCCCAGAGCATGACGCGGTAGAAACGACGTTCGTCGTCGAGGTCCGCGTTCGCGGGCGGCGCCGGGCGCTCCCGGCCGCGTGCGCTCTTCTGCGTCGCCATATGCCTTGGTATCGTCTGGGGGTGGCCGGCTCTTGAGCGGCGCGGCGCTGGCGCGGGCCGGCCGCAGCGCTCTTCGCGCGTCGCGTGGGGCGGCCCCGGGCGTACTTACGTGACCGGCCGACTTTGAGGGAAGACAGGGCCATGGACACCTTCGACCGCTATCTGGACTTCGTGGCCCCGCGCCTGCCGGCGGAGCTCATCGGCCCGGCGGCGCTGACGGTCATCAGGCGCGCCGCCGCGCACCTCCCCGGCGCCCTGGCGTTCGGCACCTACGGCTTCGAGGTCCCGCTGGGCCGGCCCGAGCCCGAGGCCGACTTCCTCGTGAGCCTGTGCCGCGAGCGGGACGGGCCGGCCCTGCTGGCCGACGCGTCACCCGGATCGGGCTGGGACCCGGCCCTGCTCGCCGACCGGCGCTGGCGGGACCTGCATGACTTCGGCGCCGCCTGGGCGGCGCCGGGCGGCGGCCCCCTGACGGCGCTCGACGATGTCTGGCTGGAGCTCGACCTGCGCGAGCGCCCAGAGGGCCTCCCGGCGCCGAGCCTCTTCTTCGACCCTCAGCGGGACGCGCGTGGGCAGGGCGCCGGCCTGCCCGCCGACGTCCTCGCGGCCCGCCTCGCGGCGGCGCACCGCTGCGCCGCCGGGTGGCCTCTGACGCCCGCCGTGGCGGCGTGCCTCAACCGCGTCCTCGCCGTCGCGCCTCTGCGCCGCCATCTGTTCCAGGTCGGCTTCATGCTCGCCCGGGAAGCGGGCGGCGTGCGGCTCGTGGCCGCCGTGCCCTCGGCGGAGGATCTGCTCGAGACCCTCGCCGCCTGCGGCTGGCCGGGGGACGCCGTCGCCGCCCGCGACCTCGCGCAGACCGCGTTCGCCGTGGCCGACACGGTCGCCCTGCACCTCGACGTGGGCGAGTCGGTGGCTCCGGTCCTCGGCCTCGAGATCGTGTTCGAGGCGCGCCGCGAGCCGCGCCGCGAGCCGCGCTGGGCCGTCCTGCTGGACGGGCTGGTCGCGGGCGGCCTCTGCACGCCCGGGAAACGCGCGGGCATGCTGGCCTACGCCGGCTACGACACGTCGGCGGCGAGCGGGCTTCCCTTCCCGCCCTCGCTGGCCGCTGCGGCCGCCGCGCGGGGGCCGGGGGTGATCAGCATGTGGGTGCGCAAGCTCTTTCACGTCAAGCTCGTGAGCCGCCCGGACCGTGCTCTCGAGGCCAAGGGCTACCTCTCCGTCACGCACCACTGGCACGAGGTCGATCCGTTCGTGCTGGCGCTGACGTTGCCGCCCGCGGTCAGGCCGGGCGCGGCGCCTCCCGCAGAGCCAGGGTCGCCCAGGCCGACGTGATGCGCCCCGCGTCGGCCGTGTGGTAGTACGTGCGCACGCCTGCCTCCTCGAACCAGTAGTGCAGGATCGGCTCGCCGGGCCAGCCCGCAGCGGTGCGCCGCCGCGCCAGCCACTCGCGACCCCGGGCGACGACGTCGCCGGGGCCGCCGAGCGCCGAGACGGCGAGGAGCGCGGCGGACGTCTCTATCACCGAGCCCGCCCAGGAGCCGTCCTCGTCCTGCCGGCTGCGCAGCCAGAGGCCGGCGCGGCGGCAGGCGGCCGCCGACTCCGCGCCGCTCGTCGCGAGCAGACGGACGGCGTGGTAGGCCGGGATCGTCCGCGACGGGAACCACTTGCCCGGCCACTCCCCGGTGAGTGACTGGCGCCGCCGCAGGTAGGCGGCCGCGGCCGCGCACTCGGCGGCGTAGCGCGCGGGGGCGATGCGCGAGAGGAGCCAAGCACACAGGCCGGTGGCCGGGCAGTCGGTGCCCCCCCAGTACGGGGCGCGGCCCGTGCGCCCGTGGGGCAGCGTGCGAAAGCCGCCCTCCTCCGCGTCGAAGAACTGCTCGACCAGGCGGGCGGCGCTCGTCTCGAGCAGGGCCGCGTGACGGCCACTCGCGAGCAGCCCCTCCATGACCAGGGCACTGTCCAGGGACGTCACGCCGTAGCCCTGCTGGTAGGCCCAGAGGCCGCCCTCGGCTTCGCCGAGCAGATACTGCTCGATCTCGGGGTTCGGCTCCGCGGACAGGAGCAGACCGTAGAAGGCGACGTTGCCGTCGGCGATGCTGCCCTTCACCACCGGGCCGGCGTCGGTGAGCCTCGTGATCAGGCTGACGGCCAGCGGCTCGGGGCGCAGGCCGGGCGGCCGCAAAACGCCGGCCCCCGCGGCGACGAGCCCGGCCGCCCGTCGCCCCGAGAGGATGGCGGCGCGCATGCCGTACGGCATCTGCGCGCCGTCCCACCAGGTGTAGTCGCCGGCCAGCACGATGCGCGGCGCCGGATGCAGGCATGCCGGCGAGAAGTCCCCGTAGGCGGCCTTCGAGACAATCGGCCCCACCTCCGGCCAGCGGTGCACGTCGCTCCAGCGCACCTGGGCGGCGGGCACGGCGCCGATGCCGAGCGCGTTCAGCTCCTTGCGCACGAGCGCGGCGATCTCGTGGTCGCCGCGCTCCCAGACGCCGGCGGCCTGCTCCGCCACGATGTACGCCGTCAGCACCGTCAGGCCCGGCGTCCGCGCATCGTGATGGAACACGAACGTGTTCACCGTCCCGTCGGCGGACACCACGTAGGAAAGCGGCTCCAGCTCTGCGTCTCCGAGGCCGAGGACGACGGCGATGCCCCGGCCGTAGCGCACGCTGCGCAGGAACCTGGTCGCCGGGTTGTCGAGCTCCGCCAGCAGCTCCAGGGCCTCGCGCGCGGGAGTCGCCACGACGACCCGCTTCGCCCGCGCCTGCTCTTCGCCCTGCGCGCCGCGCCACCCTACGGTGACGCCGTCCGTCTCGACCGACAGGCGCGTCACCCGGCACTCCGTGCGGACCTCCGCGCCGAGACGGTCCAGAAACGCCTGCACGAGCGCCCCGTTGCCGTGCCGGAAGTGGGCGGCGTCGTGGCGCAGCAGGGCGTCGCGCCGGCGGGCGGGCACGTACTCGGCGAGGTCGCCGGGGTGGATCACCCGGAAGAATGCGTTCAGGGCGCGGGAGAGGGCGGCGCCGATCATCTGCGCTTGAGGAGACGGGCTGCCCAAGTAGTAGCCCACCGACAGCGACTCAGGGAGGTCTGCTCCGACGGCGCCCAGGCAGGCGGCCACCGTGTCGCCGCGGATC
>CAIOZS010000125.1 GCA_903862845.1 uncultured Thermoleophilia bacterium | reverse complement strand
GGGCAGCGGCCTCGAGCGCATCGCCCTGGCGATGCGCGATCAGCCGCTGCCGTCCGGCGCGCCCGACGTCTATATCATCACGTTCAGCGACGCTGCCCGTGGCACCGCCTTCGGCGTCGCCCAGGAGCTGCGGGGGGCCGGTCTGGCCGCCGAGCTGGACCTGGCCGGACGCAGTCCTAAGGGCCAGCTCAAGCAAGCGGGCCGCAGCGGCGCGAGACTGGCGGTGCTGCTCGGTCTCGACGAGCTCGGCACCGATCGCGTGCGCCTGCGCACCATGGACGGCGGCGGGGAAGAGGATCTCGCCGCCGCCGGCCTTGCCGCGGGCCTCGCGGCGCGCCTGGGGAAGGAATCCTGATGCTTCGCGACGCTTATCCCGGCGAGCTGCGCGCCGCCGACGTCGGCCGCGAGGTGCGCCTCGCCGGCTGGGTCGCGCGCCGCCGCGACCACGGCAACCTCATCTTCATCGACCTCCGCGACCGCAGCGGCGTGGTCCAGCTCGTGTTCGACCCGTCATTGGTCGCGGACGCGCACGCGATCGCCGAGCAGGCGCGTCCGGAGTACGTGCTCGCGGTTCGCGGCGCAGTTGTGGCGCGTTCGCCCGAGACGGTCAACCCCAACCTGCCCAGCGGCGAGATCGAGGTCCGCGTCGCGGCCGTGGAGATCCTGAACCGCGCGAAGACGCCGCCGTTCGAGATCGAGGCCGCCGAGGCCGTGGACGTCGACGAGACCCTGCGGCTCAAGTACCGCTATCTCGACCTGCGGCGCGCGCCCATGCTGGCCAACATCGAGCTGCGACACACCGCCGTGCAGGCGGCGCGCGGCTTTCTCAACGAGCACCGCTTTCTCGAGATCGAGACGCCCGACCTCACGCGGTCTTCGCCGGAAGGCGCGAGAGACTTTCTCGTGCCCTCGCGCCTGCAACCCCACCGCTTCTATGCGCTGCCCCAGTCGCCACAGATGTTCAAACAGATTCTCATGGTCGCCGGCATGGACCGCTACTACCAGTTCGCGCGCTGCTTCCGCGACGAGGACCTGCGCGCCGACCGCCAGCCGGAGCACACGCAGATCGACATCGAGACGTCGTTTCTCAGCGTCCCCGAGATCCGCGAGCTGCTCGAAGGCCTCATGAAAGCGATCTTCGAGGGCGTGGGGGAGAAGGCGCCCGAGCTGCCGCTGCCGTGCCTGTCGTTCGATGACGCCATGCTGCTCTACGGCTCGGACAAGCCCGATCTGCGCTACGGCCTCGAGATCACCGAGCTCTCCGCGGCGTTCGCGGCCAGTGAGTTCAAAGTGTTCCGCGGCGCCGTCGAGGGCGGCGGCGTCGTGCGCGCCGTGCGCGCCCCCGGCGGCGCGGCACTCTCCCGGGCGCAGATCGACAAGCTCACCGAGCTCGCCAAAGAGCACGGCGCCAAGGGCATGGCCTACGTCTTCGTCGACGAGGGCCGCGCTTTACGCGGCCCCATCGTCAAGTTCCTCGGCGAGGCCGAGCGGCTCGCACTGCTCGAACGCACGGCGGCGGAGCCCGGCGACCTCGTCGTCTTCGCCGCCGACGAGGCGCCCATCGCCGCCGAGGTCCTCGGCGCCCTGCGCCTGGCGCTGATTGCGCTCCTGGCCCCGGCGTCCAGCGCCCGCTGGGCGCTGCTCTGGGTCGAGGAGTTTCCGCTCTTCGAGATCGACAAGGAGACGGGCAGGCTCACCTACGGGCACAATCCGTTCAGCCTGCCCACCGCGGCCACGATGCCGCTGCTCGAGAGCGACCCGCTCGCCGTGCGGGGGGCGCAGTACGACCTCGTCCTCAACGGCGTCGAGCTGGGCTCGGGCTCGCTGCGCAACCACGACGCCGCCGTGCAGCGCGTTCTACTGCGCGCCCTCGGCATGGACGATGCGCGCATCGACGAGTCGTTCGGCTGGTTCCTGGAGGCGCTGGAGCACGGCGCGCCGCCGCACGGCGGCATCGGGCTGGGCTTCGACCGCATCCTCATGCTCCTCGCCGGCGCCGACTCTATCCGCGACGTCATCCCGTTCCCCAAGACGTCGTCGGGCGCCGACCCCATGACCGGGGCGCCCGGGCCCGTCACGGCCGAGCAGCTCAAGGAGCTGCGCATCCGACTCGGCTGACCCGCCGGCGAGCGCCGCCCATTGCGGTCGCCGCCGAGCGGCTCAAGGAGATGCGCGTCAGGCTCGGCTGACCCGCCGGCAAGCGCCGCCCATTCCGTTCGCCGCCCTCAAGGTTTTTGCAGGGCTGCCGACATGTTTGTTGAAACAGGTGACGTTTGCTAGGATGACGCGGCTCGACCTTGTTCGTGACCTCGTGACATTCTCGAGCCAACACGTACACATCGGGAGCTCGCACTTCGGCGCATCCGTGGATGTCCCGGGAGAGCACCCACCTGCGAGAGCAGGTTCGAGAATAGTGCGAGCACGGCAAGGTGGAGCCTTTTACTTCGGAGGCCGGCATGGGCATCGTCAGGCGTAACAGAGCCTTTCTGATCACCGCCGCGTTGATCCTCGTGATCGGCGCAGCCCTCTTCGGCGGCGTCGTCGCGGTGCGCGTGTTCGCGGCGGCCGGCGCCACTCCGGCGGCTGCGCTTCCCGCGCCGGCCTCGTACAACTCCGTCAGCAGCTTCGGCATGACCGGCTACGCGCCGCTCAAGCTCACGCCGACCGCGGAGACTCCTTCTTTCATCACTTCTCGCCTCCAGGAACAGCGCCCCCTCGTCCTTCTCGTGTACTGCGAAGGCGCCGCCGACGACATGGAGATGCTCAGCTACTTCAACTCCGTCAAGGCGCAGTTCGGCGCCGACAGCTCCTTCATGTCCTTCGAAGCTCGCAAGACGACCGAGCTCGGCGACACGTTGCAGCAGCTTCGCGTGAGCAATCCGCCTATCTTGGCCGTCATTCGCGGCAGCGGCGAGGTCGCCCAGCTCTATACCGGCTGGATCGGCCGCCAGGTTATGGAGCAAGTCGTGGCCGACGCCGTGCGCGGGCTCTGACCCGGCGCCGCGCAGACACCCAGTCCCGCTCCAACGGCTCCACGTACGCTCTCTGTGACTGACGCCTCGGTTTCCGATGGCACCACACGATCACGACGCCGGCACAGAGCGGGACGAGCGAGACAGTCGGGCTCGCCACCTGTAAGCACGAGCTTCGCGCCGCGCCGACCGACTCCGACCGTGCAAGCCAGCCGCCGCCTCTCCGGCGTGGTCTTCGAGCGCGTGAGCGCAGTCTTCGTAGGTTACATCCACCTCTGACCCGCCGCCGCTCCGGCCGCTCCCGCCGCCCCGGCCGGCAGGGCGACATGTCGCATCACCCCCGCCGGGCGTGCGCGGGGCCGGGCCCCGGCGGCCGCGCCGCGCGGGGTAGTGCGAATCGGTAAGATAGGAATTGGCCGGATCCTTGTCTTACCTCGCAGCACTACCTCACCGACCGCGGGTCGCGATGGCCGCGAGGGGAACTTGGGGGAAGACAGATCTTCCTCTCCCATTGTCACCGGCCGCTGGTTGCGTTGCCGCGAGGGCAACTGACATCGGCTTGACCGTCCCGCCCGTCGTGGTACCATAATGCCTACCTTTTCGGTTGGGATTAGAGACCGGCGACGAGGGGACGTGGATGCGCATCTCATCACGCTGCGAGTACGGGCTCAGGGCAATGGTGTTCCTCGCCGCCCGCGAGGACCGGCGCCCGGTGCCGCTTCCTGAGATCGCCGCCGGCGAAGGCATCCCCGCGCCGTTTCTCGAGCGCATTCTCGCGCGCCTCCGCGAGAGCGGCCTGGTCAAGGCCACCCGGGGAGTCAGCGGCGGCTACCAGCTTGCCCAGCCGGCCGGCGACATCGCCGTCGGCGACGTGGTCACGGCCCTCGAGGGGCCGCTGTCGCTGGTCGGCTGCGTCCCCGACGACGGCGGCTGCGAACGCGCCGAGTCCTGCGCGTCGCGGGTCGCGTGGCGCCGCCTCGACAGCGCCATCAGCGGCGCCTTGAGCTCGATCACGTTGGAAGATCTCACGAGGGAGGCTGTGCCGAGATGAAGAGCGTGTACTTCGACCACGCGGCGACCACGCCGGTCGACCCCCGGGTGTTGGCGCAGATGCTGCCGTATTTCTGCGAGCGCTACGGCAATCCGTCCGAGATTCACCGCTTGGGACGTGAGGCGCGCACTGCCGTCGAGGTGGCGCGCGCTCAGGTGGCCGCCGGCCTGGGGGCCGGCGAGAAGGAGATCGTCTTCACCGCCGGGGGCACGGAGGCCGACAACCTGGCTCTCATCGGCTACCTGCAGCGCTTCGAGCCCGGCCACTTCATCATCAGCGCCATCGAGCATCCGGCGGTCATGGAGCCGGCGCGCGCGCTCAACCGGCTCGGGTGGGCCGTCGACTTCATCCCCGTCGACGGCGACGGCGTCATCGATGTGGGCGCCTACGAGCAGGCCTTCCGCGACGATACGCGGCTCGCTTCGGTGATGTACGCGAACAACGTGGTCGGCACCATCCAGCCCATCGCCGAGCTGGCGCGCATTGCCCACGAGAAGGGCGCGGCGTTCCACACCGACGCCGTGCAGGCCGTGGGCTCAGTGCCCATCGACGTCGGCGCGCTCGGCGTCGACATGCTGAGCCTGTCCGGGCACAAGATCTACGGCCCCAAAGGCATCGGCGCGCTGTACGTGAAGCGCGGCACGCGGCTCACGCCCATGCTCCACGGCGGCGGGCACGAGCGCAGGCTGCGCTCCGGCACCGAGAACGTGCCGGGCATCGTCGGGCTCGGCGCGGCGCTGGAGCTCGCTCAGGCGGAGATGTCCACGGTCGGGCCGCGCCTTGAGGCTCTGCGCGACCATCTCGCGCGCGGCGTCCTTGAGAGCGTGCCGGACGTCAGGTACCTCGGTCACCCCACCGCGCGGCTGCCCGGCAACGTCTCGTTCACGGTGCGCTACATCGAGGGCGAGTCGATGCTCCTGCAGCTCGACACGCACGGGTTCATGGTGTCGAGCGGCTCCGCCTGCGCTTCCGGCTCCCTGGAGCCGTCGCACGTGATCCTGGCTCTGGGGCTCGGCGCGGAGGAGGCTCACGGCAGCCTGCGTCTGAGCCTCGGTCGAGAGAACACCGAGGCCGAGGCCGACGCGTTCATCCAGGTGTTCCCGCCGATCGTCGAGAAGCTGCGGCAGATGAGTCCGCTCTACGTGAAAGGCTGAGACATGTACACCGACCTGGTCATGGACCATTTCAGCAACCCGCGCAACGTCGGTGAGATCGAAGACGCCGACGGCGTCGGGCAGATCGGCAACCCCGTGTGCGGCGACGTGATGCGTATCAGCATCGACGTGGAGGACGACCGCATCGCCGACGTCAAGTTCAAGACCTTCGGTTGCGGCGCGGCCGTGGCTACGTCGAGCATGGTCACCGAGATGGTCAAGGGCAAGACCCTCGCCGAGGCCGCCGAGATCTCGAACAAGGCGGTCGCCGAGGCTCTCGGCGGCCTGCCGCCCAACAAGATGCACTGTTCCAACCTCGCCGCGGACGCGCTGCACCTCGCAATACAGGACTACTTGACCAGGGCGGGCCGCGAGGCGGAGGTCCCGCTGATCCTCGCGGCACTCCCAAAAGGACACGAGCACTCGTCGCCCTGAGCGGAGGAGTGGACAGCGCCGTCGCGGCGCTGAAGCTGATCGACGAGGGGCGCACGCTGGAGACGGCTACGGTGCGCCTGTGGGCCGGCGGCGACAGGCGCAGTTGCTGCTCGCCGGGCGCCCTGCAGCGTGCCCGGCAGACGGCCGCCTGGCTCGGCCTCCCGCACCACTTCGTCGACCGCGAGGCCGAGTTTGAGGCCGCGGTCGTCGCGCCGTTCGTGGCCGCATATCTCGGCGGCGAGACGCCGAATCCCTGCGTGCGCTGCAACCCGGGGCGCCTGGCGGCGCTCGTCGGCCTCGCCGACGAGCTGGGCCTGGCGCGCGTCGCCAGCGGCCACTACGCGCGCCTCGTGTGGCGCGACGGCGAGCCTTACGTGGCGCGCGGCGCCGATCGCGCCAAGGATCAGTCCTACATGCTGTGGGCGGTGCCGGCGCAGGTGCTGGCGCGGCTGGAGTTCCCCTTGGGGGAGACGACGAAGCGCGAGACGCGCGCGGCCGCGGAGGCGGCCGGCCTGCCCGTGGCCGGCGAACCCGAGAGCCAGGAGGTGTGCTTCGCCGCCGACGGCTACCGGCGCTTCCTCGACGAGCGCGGCGTGCAGCCGCGGGCCGGGGAGATCGTCGCTCAGGGCGGCGCGGTGCTCGGCACGCATCGCGGGCACTGGCGGTTCACGATCGGCCAGCGGCGCGGCCTCGGCGTGTCGTCGAGTCAGCCGCTGTTCGTGCTCGCACGCCGCGCGGCCACGAACGAGGTCGTCGTCGGCGGCCGCCACGAGCTCGACGTGCGCGAGGTCGCGGTGCGGGACCTCGTCGACCGTGGGCTGGGCGACGGAGACGGCCTGCTCGTGCAGCTCCGCTACCGCTCGCCGGCGGTGCCCGTCGCCGCGCTCGAGCGTCGCGGCACGACCCGCGTCGTAGTGCGGCTCGGCGAGGCTTTCGCCGGCGCCGCACCGGGGCAGTCGGCGGTGTTCTACCGGGGCGATGTGGTGGTCGGCGGCGGCGTTCTCGCCGGCACCGCCTGAGCGCCTCCGCGGCAGCCTGAGCAGTCGCGAGAGTGTGATACGCTTCGCGCAGATGTAGGAGCCTGACTCGGTCTGGAAGGAGTGGTGCATGGACACCATGTTCGTGACCGCCGCGATGGAAACCCCGTCCCTCGTGCTGCGGTACGCCGCCGCCTTCTTCTTCGTGGTCGTAGCCATCTTTCTGGCCTACATGCTGTTCAAGGCGGCCAAGGCTCTGGAACGCGTCGACAAGGTCCTCGTGAACGTCGACGAGAACGGCATCCCGCTCATGCAAAAGGCCGGCACTACGCTCGACGGCGTCAACGCCAACCTGGGCAACGTCGACGAGATCACGAGGGATGTGGCCGGCATCACCGACAAGCTCGACAAGATGGCCAGCTCCGTGGAAGGCGCGGTCACCACGCCCGCGCGCAAGGCCGCCGCCTTCGGCGCCGGCGTGCAGTCCGCCGTCTCCAGCTTCATGAAGCGCGACAGGTCCGCCGACGCCCCGTTCGCCGCAGGGCCCGCCGGCCCGGCGGAGGGCGGCGAGCCCGCGACCGGCGGCTGGAGCTACGCGGCCGCACCTGCCGAGGCGCCGGATGACGCCGACTCTGCCGCGGCCGAGCCCACCGACACGGCGACCGCCGGCGGCGGCGCGGCGGCCGACGCCGCCGCTGACGCGAAGCCCGACGGAGCCTGATATGGGCTTCGCGAGCAAGCTCCTCGTCGGCGGCATCGCCGCCGGAGCCGCGCTGGCCTACTACGTGCAGACGCGGCGCGCACGCACCGGCGAGGGCTACCTCGACATCATCCGGCAGCTTCCGCACGACGCGCAGCGCTGGGCCGGCGACGCGAAGCGCAAAGCCGCTTTGGCCATCGAGGATGGCAAGGCGGCGGCCCGCGAGCGCGAAGCCGATTTCACCAAGCAGCTCACGGCGGCAAGCCTGCCGCCGGCCGCGGACGGCTGAGGCGGCGCATGGCCGAGAGGATCGACCTCGAGGTGCCGGCCACTCGCGACGCGCTCTCCACAGTGCGCATGGTGCTGGGCGGTCTCGGCGCGCGCCTCGATTTCTCTCTTGACGATCTCGAGGACCTCTATCTGGCGACTGGTGAGATGCTGCGCACGGCGCTCGACGCGGACGCCCTGGACCGTCTGAGCGTGAAGGTTCTCATCGACGACGGCGTGCTTCGGTTCACGGCGGGGACCTTCAGATCCGCCAAGCTGCGCGCCGACGTGAGCACGCACGCCGAGGACTGCCTCGACCTCTGCATGCTATTGCGCACGACCGTCGACGACGTGCTGATCGAGGACGAGGGCGGCGCCTATCGCGTCGTCTTGGTCAAGCGGCGCAAAGTCGGCCTCGCGTGAGCAGTCCGGACGAGCGCCGGGTCAGCGACCCGCTCGACCTCGAGGCGCCGCCGGGCCAGGCGCGAGCCTTCACCGCCGAGGACGAGGAGGAGAGCTCCGCTCACGGCGGTCCCGCCGCCGACGCGCAGGGCCGCGGGCGCGACGACTCCGAGAAGCTCGACCAGTACCTGCTGCGTCGCTATCACCTCTACGGCGACCGCTCGGCGCGCGAGCAGCTCATCACGATGTACCTGCCGCTGGTGCGTTCTCTCGCGCGCCGCTACGCCTCGCGCGGCGAGCAATTCGACGACCTCGTGCAGGTCGGTGCGATCGGGCTCATCAAGGCCATCGACCGTTTCGACCTGAGCCGAGGCGTCGAGCTCACCACGTACGCGACGCCCAACATCGTCGGCGAGATCAAGCGCTACTTCCGCGACAAGGGCTGGTCGGTGCGCGTGCCGCGCGGCCTGCAGGAGCTCAACATCCGCCTCAACAAGGTCATCGACGAGCTGGTGCCCAAGCTGCAGCGCTCGCCGACCATCAACGAGCTCGCCGTGGCAGCCAACGCGACCCCCGAACAGGTGCTCGAAGCGCTCGAGACCAGCCAGGCCTACAACTCCGTCTCGCTGCAGGCCTCGCCCAACGGCGAGGGCGGCGAGGAGGACGCCGGTCTCATCGACTACCTCGGTGGGGAAGAAGAAGCCTACGACACGATGGAAGACCGCACCACGCTGGCGCCCGGCTTCGCCAAGCTCGACAAGCGCGAGCGCTACATCCTTCACCTGCGCTTCTTTGAGGGCCTCACGCAGAGCCAGATCGCCGAGCGCGTCGGCATCTCGCAGATGCACGTGTCGCGTCTCATCAGGCGCTCGCTCGAGAAGCTGCGCGAGGAGATCGGGGAGCTCGACAACCCCCAGATCATGCGGCCTTCCGGCGACTACCCCAGATAGACGATCCCACCCCAGACCACGCGAGGCCCCACGTGAACGCTGCCGACATCCGCGACCTGTTCAGAGACTTCTTCGTCGAGAAAGGGCACCTCGCCGGCGAGCCTGCCAGCCTCGTGCCCGCCGGCGATGCCAGCGTGCTGTTCACCACCGCCGGCATGCAGCAGTACAAGCCCTACTTCCTCGGGGTCGAGACGCCGCCCGCCCTGCGCATCACGACCTGCCAGCGCTCGTTCCGCACGTCGGACATCGAGAACGTCGGCAAGACCGCGCGCCACCTCACCTTCTTCGAGATGCTCGGCAACTTCTCGTTCGGCGACTACTTCAAAGCTGAGGCCATCGCGTGGTCGCTGGAGCTCTCGGACCGGCTCGGTATCGACCGCGGCAAGGTGTGGGTCAGCGTCTTCGGCGGCGACGATCAGGTGCCGGAGGACGACGAGGCCGTCGCGCTGTGGAAGTCCCACGGTTTCGGCGACGAGCGCATCGTGCGGCTCGGGCGCAAGGACAACTTCTGGGGGCCCGCCGGGCCCACCGGGCCGTGCGGGCCCTGCTCCGAGCTCTACTACGACTTCGGTCCCGAGATGGGCTGCGACGACCCCGATTGCGCCCCGGGCTGCGATTGCGATCGCTTCCTCGAGTACTGGAACCTCGTGTTCGTGCAGTACGAGATGGACGAGGAGGGCGCCCTTGCGCCGCTGCCCAGGCCCAGCATCGACACCGGCATGGGCATCGAGCGCATCGCCACGATCACCCAGGGCGTTACCAACGTGTTCGACAGCGACCTTTTTGTGCCGCTGGTTGCGAGGGGCGCGGAGCTGGCCGGCGTCGAGCCTGCGGCCTCGCCGGCCGTCACCCGCGCTCTCCGCACGATGGCCGAGCACGCGCGCGGCGCGGCCTTTCTCATCATGGACGGCGTTCTGCCCGGCAACGAAGGGCGCGACTACGTCCTGCGGCGCATCATCCGCCGCGCCGTGCAGCAGGGCGTCGCCATCGGCCTGGAACGGCCCTTCCTGGCGACGCTCGCCGAGAGCGTCGTCGAGCAGATGCTCGTCGCCTACCCGCAGCTCGGGGCAGCGCGCCCCGACATTTTGCGAGTGATCGGCGAAGAGGAGGTCCGCTTTCGGCACACTCTGCAACAGGGCATGGGCATCCTCGACGAGGCGCTGCGGCGCGCCCGCGATGCCGGCGCGGAGCTTCCCGCCGAGGTCGCCTTCGAGCTGCACGACACCTACGGCTTTCCCTTCGATCTCACCCGCGAGATCGCTGCGGAGTGGGAGATGAGCGTCGACGAGGAGCGCTTCGAGCATCTCATGGAAGAGCAGCGCGAGCGCGCCCGCGCCGCCCAGAGGGCGGGCGCCTTCAACGCCGGTCCCGGCGAGCTCGAGGAGCTCCAGCGCGACAATGCGGGCCTGCCCGTGTCGTTCGTCGGCTACGAGCGCCTCGAGGTCTTCACGGTGATCCGCGTGTGCGGCGCGCTCGCCGACGGCCGCGTGGCCGTCAAGCTCGCCGAATCGCCGTTCTACGCCGAGGGCGGCGGTCAGGTTGCGGACACGGGCTGGATCCACACCGACTCGGGCAAGCTCGAGGTCGACGAGGTGGTGCGCTTTGAGAACGACCAGGTGGTCGTCGCCCGCCGCATCGAGGGCTCCGTCGTGGCCGGCGAGCGCGCCAAGGCCATGGTGAACGCGGTGCGCCGGCACCAGACCGCCTGCAATCACACGGCCACGCACCTGCTTCACAATGCCCTGCGCATCGTGCTCGGCGAGAACGTGCGTCAGGGCGGCTCCATGGTGCGCCCCGAGCGCCTGCGCTTCGACTTCAGCCTGCGCAGGGCGCCGACCGCCGAAGAGCTACGGCAGGTCGAGGACCTCGTCAACCGGCGCATCGTCGAAAACCATGCCGTGCGCCCGTTCGTGACGACCAGGGAGTACGCCGCCGAGATCGGCGCTTTGGCCTTCTTCGAAGAGAAGTACGGCGAGTTCGTGCGCGTCCTCGAGATCGACGACTTCAGCCGCGAGCTGTGCGGCGGAACGCACGTGTCGTCCACCTCGCAGATCGGCCTGTTCAAGATCACCGCCAGCCAGTCGGTGGGCGCCAACACGCGCCGCATCGAGGCCATCACCTCGGCGGCGGCCATCGAGCACTACCGTGGGCTTGAGGCCTCTTGGGGCGACATCGCGGCTGCGCTCGGCGTCAAGGCGGACCGGGTGGCGGCGACCGTCGAGAAGATGGCCGCGCGGGTCGCCGAGCTCGAGACGACGCTGAAGTCGGTCGAGAGTGGCGAGGTCGGCGGCCGCCTCGACGATCTGCTCGCGCGTCTCGAAGACATCGGGGGGGTCCCTGTTCTGGCGGCCCACCATCAGGTCCCCTCCGCCGACGATCTTCTGGTCATCGCCGACGAGATCCGCGCCCGCCGGCCCGACGCGGCCGTGCTGCTGGCCGCCGATATCGGCGGGCGTGCCGCGCTGGTGGTCGCGCTCAGCGACGCCGCGGTCGGTCGCGGCCTGCACGCGCAGGACGTGCTGCGCGCCATGCTGCCCGCCGTCGAAGGCAAGGGCGGCGGCAAGCCGACCCTCGCGCGCGGCGGCGGCCCGGCGGCCGCCGGAATCCCCGCCGGTCTCGAGGCCGGTCTGGCCCGGGTCCGCGAGCTGCTAGGGTCCTGAGTGCGCATCCTGGCGCTCGATCACGGGGCCGTGCGTACGGGCGTAGCGGTCTCCGACGAGACGGCGACCCTGGCGCGGCCACTCACCGTGATCGACAGGGTCGAGACGAAGGCCGGCTTCGCGGCGCTGCTCGCCCTTCTCGGGAGTGAGGCGCCGGCGTGCGTCGTGGTAGGGTTGCCGGTGTCGCTCGACGGGCGCGAACACGCCCAGGCGAGGCGCGCCCGGGCATTCGCCGCCCGCCTCGCCGCCGCCCTCGATCTCCCCGTCGAGCTGTACGACGAGCGTTTCACGTCGCGCCTCGCCGACCAGCGCGGCGGCCAGGCCGCACGGGACGCCCGCGCGGCGGCTACCCTGCTCGAGGACTATCTAAGGACGATCGGTGACAGGCAGCCCTGACGACGCCGGCACGCGCACCCCGCAGCCTTCAGCGGGACGGTCGTCCACGCCCGCCCGGCGTAGCCCCGCCGACGCCTGGGCAGACCTGGAAGCATCGTTCACCGGCGACGATCTGGAGCTCTCTCATCGCCGCGGCACGCGACATTCGCGCCCCGGCAAGGGTCGCCGCCGCATTCTCGGCTATCTCCTGGTCGCGGTCTTCGCCTTCATCCTCGGCACGGGCACGGGGTACGCCCGGGGCTACTTCGCCTCCGGCGCCGTGGGCCGCGAGGTCACGGTGGTCGTGCCCACGGGTGCGACTCTCAGCTCCATCGCCGCCGAGCTCGAAGCCAAGGGCGTCGTCAAGCACGCCCGCGCCTTCGTGATCCGCGCCGAGTCGGACGGCTACGCGACGAAGTTCATGCCCGGCACCTACACGCTTCACCAGAACGAGCCCTACGAGGAGCTCGTCGCTCTGCTCGCGAAAGGCGAGCACCCGCCCACCGTCAAGGTCAGCATCCCGGAGGGCCTCACGCTCAAGCAGGCCGCGCGACGCGTGGCGGCGGGGGTCGACACCATTACCGCCGCCGACTACGTGGCCGTGGCCCGTGACGACCCGCCGCCGTTCCGCCTTGGCGGCTACAAGCGTGGGACTACGCTCGAGGGCATGCTCTTCCCGGCGACTTACGAGGTCGACCCCAAGGTGAAGGCGCGGGCGTTTGTCGACGAGCAGCTCACGGCGTTCAACGAGAACTTCGCCAAGGTCGACATGGCGCGCGCCCTCAAGGCCCACCTCACGCCGTACGACGTGGTGATCATCGCCTCCATGATCGACCGCGAGGCACTGGTTCCGGACGATCGGCCGCTCGTGTCCGCGGTGGTGTGGAACCGCTTGCGCAAAGGCATGCTCCTGCAGTTCTGCTCGACGGTGCAATACGCGCTGGGCAAGACGAAGCCGGTGCTCAGCTTCAACGACCTCAAGATCGACTCTGCGTACAACACCTACAAACATCCCGGCCTGCCGCCGGCGCCCATCTCCAACCCCGGGCTGGCCGCGCTGCTGGCCGCCGCGGCCCCGGCGCACGTCGACTACCTGTACTTCGTGGCCCGCAACGACGGCAGCGGGCGGCACTACTTCTCCAGCAGCTACGCGCAGTTTCTCGCGGACCAGCGGAAGGCCGAAGCCAACGGTCAGTGACCGCCCGGGACGTGGCCGTCGCCCGGTCCGCCGCAGGAGCCGCTGCGGCCGCGGCAAATCTTAGGGGGCGGCGAAGGCGTCGCGCGGCGCTCACGCGGGAGGGGTACCACGGTCACCGGAACCACGCAGCTCATCGGCATCATCGGCCGGCCGCTGGCGCACTCGCTGTCGCCGGCCATCCACAACGCGGCCTTCAGCGCCCTCGGCCTCGACTTCTTCTACGTGCCGTTGCGGGTGCGCGACGAAGACGTGGGCGCCGCGGTGAAGGGCCTTGCGGCCCTGGGCTTCCGCGGCGCCAACGTCACGATCCCGCACAAGGGCGCGGTCTTGCCGTACCTCGACCGGGTGGACGGCGACGCGGCGCTCGCCGAGGCGGTCAACACGATCGTCGTCGAGGGCGGCGAGCTGCTCGGCTACAACACCGACGTCGAAGGCTTCCGCGGTGCCCTGGTCGATGTCTGCGGCGACTCGCTACGCGGCGCCCCGGGCCTCCTTCTCGGAGCGGGAGGAGCGGCGCGGGCAACGGCGTTGGCGCTGGCGCGCCTCGGCGTTGATCTCACCGTGGTCAACCGCACGGCCGCGGCGGCCGAGCGCCTGGCGGCGCTCACGGCCGCGGCCGTCCCGGGTTCCGCCTGCCGCTGGCTGCCGCTCGAGGCCCTGACCGCCGCGCACGTGGCCGCGCAGCGTCTGGTGGTCAACGCGACGGCGCTGGGAATGAACGGCGCAGGTAAAGTCCCCGCGCAATTGACCGATACTGTTACAGTGGGGCAAGTCGTAGTCGACGTTGTGTACGCCCGCAGCGAGACCGACTTGCTTGCGCGGGCGCGGGCACGCGGAGCCACGGTGATCGGCGGCCTCGAGATGCTCGTCCGGCAGGCGGCCGCAGCGTTCGAACTGTGGACCGCAACGTCCGCGCCTCTGGACGTGATGCGAGATGCTGCGCGGTACAGGTGAACACCCGACCACGAAGACGGTCATCAGCGGACCGTCTGGTAACGGAGGAGCGGAGCTGGAATCGATCATGACGACCGCCGGGAGCCCGTTTGACGACGCTTCGCCGCCACCGCAGCCTCCCGACACGGTCGACAGCTTGCTGAGCCCCCCCGAGGAGGCACTCGCAGAGGCGCTCGCCGAAGACGAGCCCCCGCGGGGCGTCACCACGGACGACGTGCTCGAGAGCATGGTGCGCAGCCACCGGGCTTCCAAGCTGCGGCTCGGCGACATCCTCAGGGACATGGGACTTGTCAGCGAGGAGCAGATCGCCTCCGCGCTGTCCCGTCAGAAGCAGACGCACAAACGTCTCGGGCAGCTCCTCATCGACGACGGCGTCCTCACGGAGCTGGACCTCGCCAAAGCGCTGGCCGCCAAGTTCGGGGTGACCTTCCTCGATCT
>CAIOZS010000124.1 GCA_903862845.1 uncultured Thermoleophilia bacterium | reverse complement strand
GTGACCCGGCGTCCATCGAGCCGCTCAACGCCTACGCCGCCGGCGTGGACGGCCGGCAGGTCTGCCAGGCGCTCTTCTGGGGGCTCGTGCGGTACCGGCTGCAGCCCGACGGCACGCTCGCCACGGTACCGGCGGTGGCGTCGAGCTGGGACGTCAACGCCGCGGCCACGGTGTTCACTTTCCACCTGCGCTCCGATGTGACCTTTGCGGCGCCGGTCAGCCGCGAGGTCCACGCCCAGGACTTCGTCTATGCATGGAATCGCGCCACCGATCCGGCGACCAACAGCGGCTCCCGGACGTCGTTCGTGCTGGCGCCCATCGAGGGGTGCGACGACGCCGGTTCGGCCCCCAATGGCCTCAGCGGTGTACAGGCTCTCGACGACCACACTCTGCAGGTGACGCTGCGGTACCCGTTCGCCGACTTCCCGACGGCGCTCGCCAGCCTGGTCGCCGCGCCGGTGCCCGAGGAGTATGTCCAGAGCCTGGGCACGACCGCGGACGCGCGCAACAAGGCCTTCGGCGAGAAGCCGGTCGGCAACGGCCCCTACGTGCTGGGGAGCTGGACGCACGGTGAGCAGATCGTGCTCGTGCGCAATCCCTCCTTCTGGGACGCGGCCAACGCCGGCAAGGTCGCCCAGATCGACCTGCCGATCTACGCCGGCGCCGCAGGCCTCGAGCGGCAGTGGTCCGACTTCCAGAACGGCGACCTCGACTTCGCCGCGCTGCCGCAGGCCCAGACACCGGCCGCCATCACAGCTTACGGCAAGAGCAGCGACGGCTACACCGTGACGCCGGGTGGCCAGGTCCTTACGGGCCCCTACGGCAACACGAACTACATCCCGTTCAACTGCCTGAAGGCACCCCTCGACAACGTCGACGTGCGCCGCGCTTTCTCGCTGGCCGTCGACCGTCAAGCGATCTCGGACATCGAGCACCCGGAGGAGCCGCGGCAGCTCGCCGACGACATCATCGCGCCGAGCGTGCCCGGCCATCTCCCAGGCGTCTGGGTCTACGCGCATCACGACCGGGCCGCCGCCGCCGCGCGGCTGGCGACGGCCGGCTACCCCGGAGGGGTGGGCCTGCCGACGATCACCTTCCTCTACCCCAGCGGCGACCCGGTCGCTGAGGCGGTCGCCGTCCAGATCAAGACTGACCTCGAGGCCATCGGGGCGCGCGTGACGCTGGAAGCCGTGGACCCGGACACCTATGGCAGCAGGATCGACAGCGGGGAGTTCATGATGGCCCGCAGGGGCTGGTCTGCCGACTACTACAGCGCCGACAACTTCCTCTACCCGCTGTTCGAGTCCGGGCAGAACGGGGCCGGCACGTTCTACAGCGATGCCACGGTCGACGCCGACCTTGCCGCGGCCCGCAGCGCCACCGCCGCCGGCGCCCGTCTGGCGCATTACCAAGCGGCCGACGCGACGCTGGCCGAGGCTGCGCCCGTCATCCCAGTGAACCTGAGCGCCGCCGTCCGCGTGGGCGCCGCCCGACTGCGAAGCGGCGTCATGGCGCCCGACCGGCGCTTCGGCTTCGACGCAGTGTGGCTCACGGACGGTGACCAGCCTGTGCCCTCCATCACCTCGCTGACCTCGTCGACCAACAAAGTGAGCTCGCGGTGGTATGCGGTCAGCACCCCCGCCTTCGAGTGGGTCGGCAGCCCGACGCTTGCCGCCGCCTTCGCTGCGCCCACGGTCAGCGGCTATTCGTACCTGCTTGACCAGAACCCGTTCGCCTTCCCGCCGCGCTCGGGGCTGACGACGGCGACGACCTTCACCGCTCCCTCAACGGCCGATGGGGTCTGGTACTTCCATCTGCGCGCCGTGGGCGACGACGGCATATGGGGTCCGGTGAGCACCTCTGCGGTGCGCATCGACACGAAGCCCCCGACGACCAGCGCCCCCACGCCGTGCCGCGTGCGCCGCGGCGCCGTGGCCAAGCTCTCGTTCGAGGTCGGCGACGCTGAGCCCAACGGCGGCTGGGCCACCGTGACGATCAAGATCAGGGACTCCCGCGGCCGGGTCGTGAAGTCGCTTAAGGTGGGCAGGAGCTCGGTCAACGAGGAGCTGAGCGCGAGCTTCACCTGCAAGCTGGCCGTCGGTAAGTACACGTTCTCGGTCTACGCCAGGGACGCCGCCGGCAACAGCCAGTCCAGGATCGGCAGTAACAAGCTGATCGTGAAGTAGCGGGCGCGCCGCTGTGAGGCGGCGCGCGCCGAACCCGCGCG
>CAIOZS010000123.1 GCA_903862845.1 uncultured Thermoleophilia bacterium | reverse complement strand
GTCGCTGGCCCTCGGCGCCGTGATCGCCGTTGTGGGGCCGCTCGGCGACCTCTTCGAGAGTCTCGTCAAGCGCGACGTGCAGATCAAGGACTCGGGGCGGGGCATCCCCGGGCACGGCGGGGTGCTCGATCGGTTCGATGCTCTGATGTGGGCGGCGGTGGCGGCGTACTTTCTGCTGACGGTGGCGCTGAAGTTCTGAGGACGAACGCTCGCGAACCACAGGGTCCGCGGTCGTGGCGTACAATCCCCTCACAATCACCGGTTTTGGCTACAGCGAACTCCTGTACGCGCCGATGTACTTCTCAAGGACAGCCAGCTTCTGGAGGCCCCATGAAAGTCGTCATCCTCGCCGGTGGGCTCGGAACGCGCCTGTCGGAGGAGACTCAGGTGAAGCCCAAGCCCATGGCGGAGATCGGGGATCATCCCATGCTCTGGCACATCATGAAGGGCTACGGCGAGCAAGGCTTCACCGAGTTCGTGGTCTGCCTTGGGTACAAGGGCTACCTGATCAAGGAGTACTTCGCCAACTACTTCCTGCACAACTCGGATGTGACCTTCGACCTGCAGAGCAGGGGGATGGAGGTCCACGAGAACGCCGTGGAGCCGTGGCGCGTGACGCTGGTCGACACCGGCGCCGAGACGCAGACCGGCGGGCGCCTCAAACGCGTGGAGCAGTACCTGGGTGGCGAGCGCTTCATGATGACCTACGGGGACGGTGTCGCCGATGTGGACCTGGGTGCCCTGGCGGCATTTCACGACGCGCACGGCGGGCTGGCGACGGTGACCGCCGTGCAACCTCCCGGCCGCTTCGGCGCGCTCGACCTGGGAGATGACGGAGAGACGGTGCGCTCGTTCGTCGAGAAGCCGGGCGGCGACGGGGCCTGGATGAACGGCGGGTTCTTCGTGCTGGAGCCCGCCGTGCTCGACTACGTCGACGGCGACGAGACCCTTTGGGAGAAGGAGCCCCTCGAGCGCCTCGCGGCCGACGGGCAGCTTGCCGCCTACCGCCACGGCGGTTTCTGGCAGCCGATGGACACTTTGCGAGACAAGCGCATCCTCGAGGAGCTGTGGGACTCCGGGCGCGCGCCGTGGAAGACGTGGTGATGTTCGCCGACGTCTATGCCGGCCGGCAGGTCTTCGTCACCGGCCACACCGGCTTCAAAGGGTCGTGGCTCACGCAGTGGCTGCTGGACCTGGGGGCCGACGTCACCGGATATGCGCTCGCGCCGCCCACACAGCCCAATCTGTTCGATGCTGCCGGGATCGGGGCGGTCGAGGCCAAGCGACCCAGGGGCGCGGGCCGGTTCACCGATCTGCGCGGCGACGTGCGCGAGCGACGATCTCTTGGGCAGGCCCTCAAGACGGCCGCCCCCGAGATCATCTTCCATCTGGCGGCGCAGCCGCTGGTGCGGCGCTCGTATGCCGAGCCGCGCCTCACCTATGAAGCCAATGTGATGGGCACGGTCAATCTGCTCGAGGAGGTGCGCGCGCTGGCGGCTTTCGGCCGCGGCCCGCGCGCCGTCGTCAACGTGACCAGCGACAAGTGCTACGAGAACCTGGAGACGGGCCACGCGCACGTCGAGGGGGATCCCCTCGGCGGTTTCGACCCCTACAGCTCGAGCAAGGGCTGTTCCGAGCTGGTCACCGCGGCCTACGGGCAGAGCTTCTTCAGCGAGCCCGGGACGCCGCGCGTGGCCACCGCGCGCGCCGGCAACGTGCTCGGCGGCGGCGACTGGGGCGAGGACCGCATCCTGCCGGATTGCGCTCGCGCGCTGCACGCCGGCGCCGTCGTTGACGTCCGCGTTCCCGGCGCGGTGCGCCCCTGGCAGCACGTGCTCGAGTCGCTCTCCGGCTACCTGTGGCTGGGCGCGAACCTGTGGCGTGACGACGCCGGAGCGCACGCCGGCGCCGGCGCCTGGAACTTCGGCCCCGGCGCCGATTCCAACGTCACGGTTCGCGAGGTCGTCGAGCTGTTCATCGAGGCGTGGGGAGGAGGCGACTGGTGGCCGGCGCGGGGCGCTGCGCAGCAGCCCCATGAAGCCGGCCTCCTCCTGCTTGACGCCGGCAAGGCCGAGCGCGCGCTCGGGTGGCGCGCCACGTGGTCGGTGGCCGACGCGGTCGGCGCCGCGGCCCGCTGGTACAAGGCATTTTACGACGGCGCGGAGGCGCCGGCTCTGCTCCAGCGCTGTCGCGGCGACATCGCCGCGTACTGCGAGGCCGCGGTGCGCAGCGGCGCGGCATGGGCCATCTCGGAGGCCTCAACGTGAGCGCGGCGGAGAGCGATGCCCTTCGTGCCCAGATCCGCGCGCTGACCGCCCAGTACTACCGCGCCACCTGGGGCGAGCCGGCACCGTTTGTGCCTGGCGAGACGCGGCTGGCCTACGGCGCCCGCGTCTTCGACGAAGACGAGCTCGACCTCCTCGTCGACGCTTCACTCGACTTCTGGCTCACCTATGGTCGCTACTCGGAGCGCTTCGAACGCGAGCTCGCTGCCTATCTCGGCGTGAAGCACTGCCTGCTCGTCAATTCGGGCTCGTCGGCAAACCTGTTGGCCTTCATGGCGCTCACCTCCGAGAAGCTCGGGGAGCGGCGCATCAGGCGCGGAGACGAGGTCATCACTGTCGCAGCAGGGTTCCCCACGACGGTCACGCCGATCGTGCAGTACGGGGCCGTGCCCGTGTTTGTGGACGTGCGCGCCGACACGGCCAACGTAAACGTCGAGCAGCTCGCCGCGGCCGTCGGGCCGCTCACCAAGGCGGTCTTCCTGGCGCATACGCTCGGCAACCCGTTCGACGTCGACGCCGTGCTGCGGCTCTGCGAGCGGCACGGCCTCTGGCTCATCGAAGACAATTGCGACGCCCTTGGCTCGCTGTACCGCGACCGTCGCACCGGTGGCTTCGGTCACATCGGGACGTCGAGCTTCTACCCGCCGCATCACATGACCATGGGTGAGGGCGGGGCGGTGTACACGGGCGATGCGCAGCTCGCCGAGATCCTGGCGTCGCTGCGCGACTGGGGCCGGGACTGCACCTGTCGCAGTGGGGAGGACGATAGCTGCGGTCACCGCTTCAGCCACCAGTTCGGCACGCTACCGTTCGGCTACGATCACAAGTACGTGTTCTCGGAGCTCGGCTACAACCTCAAGGTCACGGAGATGCAGGCCGCGGTGGGCTGCGCCCAGCTCGCCAAGGTGCCTGAGTTCACGCGGCTGCGGCGCGAGCACCACGCGAC
>CAIOZS010000122.1 GCA_903862845.1 uncultured Thermoleophilia bacterium | reverse complement strand
CGACGTGCAAGACGGCGTGCTGCGCGTCATCGCGATCGGCAGGCGCAACGACGATGAGGTGGAGCGGCGGCCGGGCTGAAGGGGACGATGGCCCGCTCACCGGCGGATGCTCGGCGGCTGCGGTCCTTCGGCCTGCCGCCGAGCCTACTGCGCGCCGACGTCGATCTGGCCGGTGACGGCGGCGGTGATGAGGGCGGAGCGAGATTCTCCGAGCAGGTCGATGCTTCTGCGCGTCTTGTCGACGAGGGCCCGGATCGCTTCGGTCCTCTCGTCAAGGAAGCGAGCGATGGCGACCTGCTCAGCGGGAGGCGGTGAGGGCAGATGCAGGTCAGCGACAAGTTCGCAATTGAGAGCTGCCTGATTCGCTCCGCGGCCGCTCTCACGAATCGGGATGTACATGCTCTCCAGCTGATACTGCAGGTAGCGCCCCATGATTCGGCGGCGCGGAATGATCGCGGCCATGTTCTGGTTGATCGTCGCCTCGATGCCAAGGAGCGCCGCCATTCCGCGCGTTCGTCCTTGGCCCACGAGTCCGATGATCACCGAACCGGCTGGCATGAGCGTTAGGCTGCATTCACGCAGGGCGGTCTCGGATATCAGCTCCGAGGGACTCGTGACGCGGTCTTCATTGACCTTGGTGCTGGCTAGCCAGGGGACGGTCCCGTCGAGCCAATAGGCAGTGTCCTCACGCGAGGGTGTTGAGCCGTTGTGCACACGTGCAAAGTGGCCGAGGCGCACGACGGGCCAGTGCTCCGGAATCCGTCCGAACCACTCGATGCCGGAGTCCTTCATCGGCGCATCGGGGTCGAGGCCCTTAGTGACGGCGTGGCTGATGAGGGCGGTGCGCTTCTCCTGCAGCAGCTCGATCAGCCGCTGCTTCTTGGCCACCAGCGCGTCGATCCTCTCCGTCTCGCTGTCGAGGAAGTCGGCGATGGCGCGCTGTTCAGGCATCGAGGGGACCGGAAGAATCTGGTGTCCGATGAACTCCCAGTTCGCTCTCGGCATCTTCGACCCGAAGGTGGACGAATCAATCAGCGAAACCCAGGGCGCTGAAAGCAGGCAGTAGAGGAGGAAGCCGGCATCAATCGCCCGAGGCCTGAGGACGAGTAGTTCTGCCGAGCACGCGCCGTCTTGCTGCGCACGGTGGGCTTTCGCGAGGTAGGGCCTGAGCTTACCGAACAAGACATCACCCCGCCGAAACAGCGAGTGTTGGCCTTCAGTCTCAACATCTTCTGGTCGGCTTAGGAGCCTGCCCGTCCATGACTCCACGTGCTCCAGCCCGATGAGGGGCCCGAGGTCACTCTCGTGCCGCGTGCGGTCATTTCGCAGCTCCACGCAATGTCGGAGAGGCGCTGATGCCCAGTGGTCTGGCACTGGCCCCAGTGCGAGCGACGGTTGAGTCACCCTTCGTCCTCTCCCTCGCCCATCTCAATGAGCTCGTGCGACGTGCGCCGCACGCCGATGCCGTTCTCCACGAGCAGGCCCACGAGCTGCTCGCCGTTCATGAGCGCGACCGGCGTAGCGTCGGAGCGCGCCGCCTCCTCTTTGGCCGCGGGGCTGAAGTCACTGGTCGTGATGATGAGCCCCTGTTCGTGGGCGCCGAGGCTGCCGCGAAGCTGCTGCACCTCCTGGCGCTGCACGTTCTTCTTCCAGCGCTTCACGTGCACGGCCATGCGCGTGTGGATCACGTCGCCGACCACCAGCGTGCCGCGCACGTCGATGCCGCCGTCCCTGCTGATCGGCGTCACGGCGACCTTCTCGAAGTTGAGGTCGCCGAGGAGCCGGCCGATGAGTTGCTCGAACTCCTCCGGCTGCATGGTCGCCAGCTGCTTGTGAAGCTCCTTGCGCACCTGCTCGTTGTGCTGCTCGATCTGGTGCGCGAGGCCGGTCGTGGTCCAGCGCGACAGGCCGAACAGGCCGCGGCCCTGCCTCACGAAGCGCGGCACCTCGCCGCGGCGCGTCTTGCGCTGGATCTCGGTGAGGATCTGCGAGTACATCGTGGCCTCGGGCGTGCGGCCCTTGGTCGCCAGCAGGCCGAGGTCGAGGGCGCGCTCCGTCAGCTCGCGG
>CAIOZS010000121.1 GCA_903862845.1 uncultured Thermoleophilia bacterium | reverse complement strand
CTCTGCGGCCTGTGCGCCGCCGCGGCGCCGGCGCCCGCCGGCGCCTCCGTCTTCACGCCCTTCGCCGCGACCGTGGCGGCGCCCAGCATCACGGTCACCGCCCCCACGGGCACCACGACCTACGCCCAAGGCAGCCTCCTTACGGTGAGCTGGACGACCAGCCCGGCGGCCGCTGCCGGTGAGTTCGGCCTCTGGGCGCGCTCCGCCAGCGGCGGCTGGTACGGCGGCCAGCTCGTGGCTGCCAGCGGCCTCGCCGCCTACAGCACGACCCTCACTCTCGACGTGCCCCCCGGCAGCGGCCACCAGGCGATCGTCGCCTGGCGGGCCACGGCGGGCAGCGGCGCCTGGACGAGTTGGGGCACGAGCCCGGGCTCCTTCACGGTCACCGGGCTCGGCCTCACCGTCACCGCCCCGACCGGCAGCACGACGTACGCCCAGGGCAGCCTCCTCACGGTGAGCTGGACGACCAGCCCGTCGGCCTCTGCCGGTGAGTTCGGTCTCTGGGCGCGCAGCGCCAGCGGCGGCTGGTACGGCGGCCAGCTCGTGGCCGCCAGCGGCCTCGCCGCCTACAGCACGACCCTCACTCTCGACGTGCC
Source organism: uncultured Thermoleophilia bacterium (assembly GCA_903862845.1). Taxonomy (GTDB): domain Bacteria; phylum Actinomycetota; class Thermoleophilia; order UBA2241; family UBA2241; genus CAIXSE01. Next base: position 1,119 of record CAIOZS010000121.1, on the reverse strand, counting down.
CCCCGGCAGCGGCTACCAGGCGATCGTCGCCTGGCGGGCCACGGCGGGCAGCGGCGCCTGGACGAGCTGGGGCACCAGTCCGGGTGCGTTCGCCGTGACCGTGACGGCGCCCCTCATCACCGTCACCGCTCCCTGGGGTAGCGGCAGCTACTCCGCAGGCAGCCTCCTCACCGTGAGCTGGACGACCAGCCCGCCGGCCTCCGCCGGCGAGTTCGGCGTCTGGGCGCGCAGCGCCGCCGGCGGCTGGTACGGCGGCAGCCTGGTGTCCGCGAGCGGCAGCAGCAGCAGCTTCGGCACCAGTCTCGCGCTCAATGTGCCCCCCGGCAGCGGCTACCAGGCGATCGTCGCGTGGCGGCCCATCCCCGGCAGCGGCGCCTGGATCAGCTTCGGCACCAGCCCGGGATCGTTCGCGGTGACCGCGAACCCGCCCCCGCCGCCTCCGCCCACGCCCGACCTCACCGGCCTTGCGCTCAGCGGTTCACCGGCCGGCTACAGCTTCGCCCCCGCCACCTATTCCTACAGCGGCGTCACCGTGCTGAACGCTGTCGCGAGCATCACGGTGACCCCGACCGGCAGCGGTGTGATCACGGTCCAGGGCACGCCAGTCACCTCAGGCAGCGCCTCCGCCGCCATCGCCTTGACGGCCGGCACACCGCTGACGATCACCGTCGTCGCCACGGAGAGCGGCAAGAGCGCGAAGACCTACACCATCGAACTCACGAGGAGCAGCGTCCCGGCCGCCACCCAGTACCTCGTCACCTCCAGCACTTCCAGCGCGGGAGCCGGAGCCGCCGTGACGATCAGCGCGCAGCTCGCGGACGCAGGCGGCAGCCCGGTCAACACCTCGGGCAATGTCGTCACCTGGAGCAGTACCAACGGCGGATCTTTCGCCAGTCCCACCAGCGTCACGAATGGGAGCGGTATCGCGACGGTCGTGTTCACCACGAGTGCGACAATAGGGACTATTCACACGGTGACGGGAACGACCGACAGTCTGACGGGCACCAGCCCCGCGATTACCACCAGGGCCCTCGCGATCGGCGATTCCTTCGGCGGTGGCATAGTTGCCTACATCCTCCAATCGGGCGACCCCAACTACGACGCAAGCCTGCAGCAGGG
>CAIOZS010000120.1 GCA_903862845.1 uncultured Thermoleophilia bacterium | reverse complement strand
CTCGTCGATGATCACGATGGGCCGGGCCGCCTGCACGAACTCGATGGGCTGGCGGCCCGAGAGCCGGTCGCTCTCCTTGTAGATCACGTTGCTCTTGCGCTCGTCGTCGGTGCCCACGAAGTTCTTGCGAAAGGCGTCGATGTTGATGATGAGGATCTGCAGCGTGGTGCTGGTGGCGAACTGGCGCAGGCGGTTGACACGCTTGGCGTCGTACACAAAGTGCTCGAACGGCAGGTTGTTGTACAGGGCGCGGAAGTGCTCGGCGGTGATCTGGATGTTCTTGAGCACGCCCTCGCGAATCGCCACGCTGGGCACCACGATGACGAACTTCTGAAAGCCGTAGCGCTGCGAGAGCTCAAAGATGGTGCGCAGGTACACGTAGGTCTTGCCGGTGCCGGTCTCCATCTCGACGGAGAAGTGCGGGCAGGCGCGGGGCGCGTCGGCCGGGACGTCGAAGAGCTCCCAGGCCTCGAGCGGCGCCTCCGCGTCGGCCGCCTCGATGTCGTTCTGCAGCTGGATCTCCCGTGTGTTCGCCAGCAGCTTGTCGTCGGCCAGTAGCAAGCGGTTGCCGGCGCCCAGCTCGCTGCGGTCCTGGCCGGCGAGCAGGCCGCCATAGTCGCCGACGTTGATCACCGCGAACTCCGGCGCTCCCTGCGGTTGGCCGTCGAAGAGGTCAGTGATCGCCGCCACCGCGTCGAGCTGGAACTGCTGGTTCGCGTCGAACTGGAGCTTCATGGGCTGCCGTAGATCGCGTCGAGGTGATACAAGACGCAGTTTGTATAAGTCCAGTTGGTAATTGTCTGGAGCGGGCGATGCCACGCACGCGACGCCGTCGGGGCGTTCACGACTTCTCGCCCAGGTCTTGCTCGGCGAGCCGCTTGGCCTCGCGCTCGAAGTCGCCTTCGTAGTCGCGGTCTTGGCCGACGCGGAACGTCTCATACTCGCCCTCCGCCAGCTCTTTCGCCACGGCCGCCGAGACTTCGCCGGCGTTCTTCAGGATCTCGTACTCGTTGAAGTGCAGGAAGCCGTCGAGCTTCTCGACCCAGTCGGCCATACGCATGGGTCTGTGCCTCGCCGCCTGATCTTCGGCGTAGTCGAGGTACATGCTCACGATGCGCTCCAGCGCCTTGATCTCATCTTCTGTCAGGTAGTTCTTGGCTACGCCCACATCGGACTTGAGCACCTTGCCGCCCGGCGCCTTCTTCCACGTGGTGAGCCCCATGTGCGGCTTGGTTGCATCTGCCCGCGCCGCAACGATCTCCGCCGCCGTCTGGCCGGTGGTGGCCCAGTGCAGCTTGTTCTGCACCGTCTTGAAGAACGTCTGCGTGATCTCGGCGTCCTTCTGGTAATCGATGCTGCACTGCTCGTAGATGTCAGTGATCTTGAGGTAGAAGCGGCGCTCGCTGGCGCGAATCTCGCGGACGCGTTCGAGCAGCTCGTCGAAGTAGTCCTTGCCGAAGCGCGCGCCCTGTTTCAGGCGCTCGTCGTCGAGCACGAAGCCCTTGACGACGAATTCCTTGAGCGTCCGCGTCGCCCAGATGCGGAACTGGGTGGCCTGGTAGCTGTTGACGCGGTATCCCACGGATATGACCGCGTCGAGGTTGTAGTGCTCGATCGTCCGGGAGACGTCGCGCGAGCCTTCCCGCTGAACTGTCAAAATTTCTTTGACAGTTGCCTCCCGCGAGAGTTCCCCGGACTCGTAGATCTGCTTGAGATGGTAGCTGATCGCCTGCTTGCTCGTCCCAAACAGCTCCGCCATTCGATTCAGCGTCAGCCAGAACGTCTCGTCGCCGAGCAGGACTTCCACGCGTACGGCGCCGTCCGCCGTCGCGTAGATGATCGCCTGCCCCTCACGGGGGATGGGATGGTCGGTCACGGCCCCTCACACCGTCTGGAAGCTCGTGACGCCCTTGGTCTTGAAGATCTGCACGGCGTTGGCCTTGAGCTGGTCGTTGCCGGCGAAGCCCTCGTCCAGGCAGACCGCGTACACGGTCTTGCCGGCTATAGGCATACCGTCCACCGACGTTCAGCGCGCAGACGCGCGCTTGGCGCCACGGCCGTGCGCCTTGCATATCCGGCAGGTGCAGCTCCGGCGCCCCGTGTAGTGCCGTACACCCACACAGGTTGAGCCCTGACGGTCCGCGCAGGTCTCGACGATGTTCCAGAGGCCGTCCTCGCCGTTCTCGAGCAGACGCCGAAGGGAGAATGCGCAGAGATCGGCTATCTGGATCATGCTCGTCAGCGAGCTGTCCACGAAGAGCGGGGTCTCCACGATGTTGGTGATCTTGCGATAGAAGGTACCGCTGGCGTGGTACTTTCGCGCGAGCTTCGTCAGTCTCGGCGCCGCAGTGGCATTGTTGTCGTGCACGACGATGCCCGTGCTCCCTGAGACCTCGAGGTAGGCCTGGAATCGCGTCAGCACCTGCTCGAAGGCCATCTCGTAGGGCGTGGAATGGCCAGTCTTGAAGTCCGGCTTGCTGATGGCATCCGCGAAGATGCGCACGTCGCGGCGAGAGGCGATCTCTCGCGCCAACTCCTCCAGGCATGCGATCCTCTCCGCTCTGGTCAGGTGTAGATAGGGCGCGATGGCGCGGCTTTCGCGCCTGTAGGCTTTGACCTTCTTCGCGCTGCCCAAGATGCCCACGCCGCCGGCCCTGCGCTTCACGGCGAGCTCTGTCGCAGTCCTGCGTTCCGGCCGGCTCAAGGCATCGAAGTCGGCGATGGACTCCTGCTCCGAGTACCTGCGGTGCATCCAGGCCGTGTGGATCTCCGCGTCACGAAGGTCGTAGGTCGCCTTTAGGTCGCCGAGCGCGCTGTCCAGGGACTTCCACTGCTCGGATGGTATGGCGACGCCAAGAAGGACGAAATGCGAGGTGCCGGAGGAGAGGTCTTCGATCCCGGATTCATCCACATACAGGATGTGCATCGCCCCTCCAAGGCTCGGCAAGAAAAAAGCGTCTAGGGTGGAACCCAAAGGTCCCAATGGAGTCGCGCCGCGTCTCCATCCCTAGTCGCTCAAAGCCATTCTTCCCCCGCGGCGGGATCGTAGTCAAGCGTGCTGAGGGAGCGCGGCATTGTGAGGCTACCACTCTGGTCGGACAGATTCAGCGAGGATGGAGGCGAGCGTGGTTACAATTGCCGCGCCCCTCACACCGTCTTGAAGCTCGTGACGCCCTTTGTCTTGAAGATCTGCACGGCGTTGGCCTTGAGCTGGTCGTTGCCGGCGAAGCCCTCGTCCAGGCAGACCACGCGCTCGGGCCGGCTGCCCGCCATGGTGCGGATCACTTCCAGCGTCAGCTCGCGCTCCAGGCAGATGAACAGCGCTCCGCCGGCGACCGCGTACACGGTCTTGCCGGCCATCGGCACGGCGTCCACCGGCGTGGTGAGCGGGAAGCCGCTCTTGAGGAGGATCTCGTAGAGCAGATCCTCG
>CAIOZS010000119.1 GCA_903862845.1 uncultured Thermoleophilia bacterium | reverse complement strand
TGGACGATGCGCGGCAGATCGGCCGAGCTCTTGACGAGGTAGGAGTGCTTGACGATGGGCAGCGTCATGCCGGTGATGTCGGCCTCCTGGAAGGCGTCGGTGCCGATGAGGTCGCTGCGCACCTGCCAGGTGATGGCCACCAGCGGCGACGAGTCGAGATAGGCCGTGGCGATGCCGGTGACGAGGTTGGCGGCGCCGGGGCCGCTGGTCGCCGTGCAGACGCCCACCTTGCCGGTGGCGCGCGCGTAGCCGTCGGCGGCGTGCGCCGCGCCCTGCTCGTGGCGCACGAGCACGTGGCGCAGCTTCTTGGCGTCGTAGAGGGCGTCGTAAAACGGGATCGCGACGCCGCCGGGATAGCCGAACATGACCTCGCAGCCCTCGTGCTCGAGGGCGGCCACGAGGGCCTGCGACCCTTTCATCTTCTTGTCGGGCGTCATTGGAGGACAGCTCCCTTCTCCGCGCCGGAGACGAGCTTGACGTAGCGGGCAAGGTAGCCGGTGACGTCGGCGCGCGGCGTGAAGGGCGGCTGCGCCGCCCGGCGCCGCGCGATCTCCGCTTCGTCGACGTCGAGGGTGAGGCTGCGTGCGGGGATGTCGATGCTGATGGTGTCGCCCTCGCGCACAAGGCCGATCGGGCCTCCGGCCGCGGCCTCGGGCGCCACGTGGCCGATGGCGGCGCCGCGCGTGGCGCCGCTGAAGCGGCCGTCGGTGATGAGCGCCACTTCTTTGTCGAGGCCCTGTCCGGCGAGCATCGCTGTGGCGCTGAGCATCTCGGGCATGCCGGGCGCGCCCTTGGGGCCCTCGCCGCGGATCACGACCACGACGCCGGCGGCGATGACGCCTTCGGCGATCGCCGCCACAGCGTCGCGCTCGCCGTCGAAGACCCGGGCAGGGCCGCTGTGCCGCAGCATCTCCGGGGCCACGGCGCCCTCCTTGACGACGGCGCCGTGGGGCGCCAGGTTGCCGAAGAGCACGGCCAAGCCGCCGGTGGCGTGGTAGGCCCTGTCGAGGGGCCGGATCACGTCGCTATCGGCGACGCGGGCGCCGGCCACCGCCTCGCCCACCGTGCCGCCGGCCACGCTGAGCGCCGAGCCGTCCATGAGGCCGGCGTCGATGAGCTGTTTCATGACCGCCTGCACGCCGCCGGCGTGATACAGGTCTTCCATGTGGTGCTCGCCGGCGGGCGCCAGCCGGCAGATGTGCGGCACCCGCGCAGCGACGTCGTTGACGCGCCGCAGGTCGAGCTCGAGGCCCGCCTCGGTGGCGATCGCCGCAAGGTGCAGCACGGTGTTGGTGCTGCAGCCCAGGGCGGCGTCGGCCGCCAGGGCGTTCTCGATCGCGGCCTCGGTGAAGATGTCGCGCGGCCGGCGCTCGGCGGCGAGCACCTCCATGACCTTGGCGCCGCTGTCTTTGGCAAACCGCAGCCGCTCGCTGTACACGGCGGGGATGGTGCCGTTGCCGGGCAGCGCCATGCCGATCACCTCGGCGAGGCAGTTCATCGAGTTGGCCGTGAACATGCCCGAGCACGAGCCGCAGGTCGGGCAGGCACCGCACTCGATCGCCTTGAGCACCTCGTCGTCGATCTCGCCGGCCTGATGCCGGCCCACGGCCTCGAAGACGCTGCTGAGGTCGATGGCGCGGCCCTCGTGGCGGCCGGCGAGCATCGCGCCGCCGCCGACCATCACGGCGGGCACGTTGAGGCGCATCGCGGCCATGAGCATGCCGGGCACGATCTTGTCGCAGCTCGGGACAAGCACGAGGGCGTCGAAGGCGTGGGCATGGGTCATCGATTCGACAGTGTCGGCGATCAGCTCGCGGCTGGGCAGCGAGTAGTGCATCCCGTGGTGGTCCATGGCGATGCCGTCGCAGATGCCCATGACGCCGAACTCCATGGGCACGCCGCCGGCCGAGCGCACGCCGGCTTTGACGGCGTCGACCACCGTGCGCAGATGGATGTGCCCCGGCACGACCTCGCTGAACGAGTTGGCGATGCCGACGAACGGGCGGTCCATCTCGGCGTCGCTGATGCCGAGGGCGCGCAGCAGCGCACGGTGCGGAGCGCGCGCGACGCCGTGCTTGATCTCGTGGCTTCTCACGGTCACCACACCTTCTCGCGGGTACAGGCTGCGGCCGCCGCCGCGGGCGGCGGCGGCCGTGAATCCAGAATGATACCCGAAAGGGTCCGCGAGGCGCGAGGCTGAGGCGGCGCCCGGGATCGGGCGCCGACGCTTGCGCTCGCAAGCGCCGTCGGCGCCCGGGATTGACCGCCGCCCGCCACGGGCATGGTAGCCGTGAGCACGCGCCCGGTCGGAGGCGTGAAGCGATACCCCTGTGGGTATAAGTCGGCGTCCCCGTTGTTCCAGGAGGTTGACCATGCAGGCAGTCGAGTACGGCGTCGGGCGCGACCTGACCGAGCCCTATGACACGGTCCTCGCGCGCGTCCTCGAAGCCCTTGGCGCCGAGGGCTTCGGCGTGATCACCGAGATCGACGTCAAGAAGACGATGAAGGAGAAGCTCGGGGTCGACGGTCGCCCGTACGTCATCCTCGGAGCCTGCAATCCCAAGCTGGCGCACGCGGCGCTCGGCGAGGAGGCGGACCTTGGCCTGCTTCTGCCCTGCAACGTCGTGGTCTACGAGATCGACGCCGGAACGAGAGTGGCGGCCGTGAACGCCGGCGCCATGCTCGGCATGGTGGGCAACCCTGCGCTCGCCCCCATCGCCGACGACATACAGGCACGCCTCAGGCGCGTGCTCGAGAGTCTGTAGAGAGGAGTCCCCGTGGCTAGCGAAGTCAAGACCCTGACCGACGCGACGTTCGACGACGAACTGAGCAAGGCTGCGACGCCGATGATCGTCGATTTCTGGGCGCCGTGGTGCGGCCCGTGTCGCATGGTCGGCCCCATCATCGAGGAGATCGCCCAGGACCACGGCGACAAGGTGTGCATCGGCAAGCTCAACGTCGACGAGAACCCCGGCGTGGCCGGCAAGTTCGGCATCATGAGCATCCCCACGATCATCCTGTTCAAGGACGGCGAGCCGGCCAAGAAGGTCATCGGGGCGCGCTCGAAGGCCGATTTCGAGCGCGAGTTCGAGCTGGTCTAGGCGCGGCGCGCGGGCGGGGCGCTGGCGAGCGCCCCGCCGCCTTACGGCGCCGGCGCCGAGGCGGCCTCAAGCTGCTTGATGGTGTCGGCGATGCCGGCCTGGCCGGGAGCCGCCGCCTCGACCGCCCGCAGGACGGCGAGCGCCTCGGCGTCCCGGCCCTGCTTGTGGTAGATCTTCGCGAGCAGCAGCGCGGCTTCGCCGCCCGTCGGATCGATGCGCACGCAGTACTCGAGCGTCTTCACGGCGGCGGCCGTCTTGCCGGTGGCGTAGAGGGCCACGGCGAGCTGCACGCGAGCGGCGGTGCCGAACGGCTCCACCTCCATGCCCTGGCGAGCGGTCGCGATGGCGCTGTCGTAGTAGCTCTTGTCCAGCACTTGCCCGCCGAAGTTGTAGAGTCCGGCGAGTGAGACGTAGTTGTCGTACTCGTCCGGCTGGAAGGCGATGGCGTCCTTGAACGCGGACTCGGCGGACGCGAAGCTGCTCCTGATCGCGGCCTCATACTGGCTCGTGTCCTTGCCCGCCTGGTGGGCCTGGTTGAGCGCCTGCATGTAGCCGGTGACCTGGGCCGCGTAGGCCTGCCCGACCTCGGTGCGGTAGGCGCCGCTGAGGGGGAAGAGCCTGACCGCGCGCCGCGCAGCCTCCACGCGCGCCTCGCCGACGGCGACGGCTTTGGACGTGAGGTACGCGTTGTCGGCGGCCAGAGGCAGGACCTGGTAGACGATGCCGAGCGCGGCGAGCGCCACGATGACCGCGGCGGCGACCGTGCCCCACTTCGGCGCCTTCACCTCCACGACCCGCGCCGTCGGCGCCAGCACCACGGCCAGCGCCGCCCACAGCAAGAAGGTGTTGCCGGTGACCGAGACGCCGAACATGAGCTGGACCAGGTACCCGGCCGCGGCCGCCCAGAAGGCGCCGAGCACGATGCGTGCGGGGTCGTTCGTGCGCCTGAACACGGTGCCGAACGAGCGCACGCCCGCCCAGACGAAGATCCCGTACATCATCAGCACGCCGGGGATGCCGACCCCGGTCGCGAGCTGCAGCGGGTAGTTGTGGGCGTTGTCGGCGACGGACATCCCCCCGGCGTCGCGCACGTACTCGACCGGCTTGAACTTGGGAAACACGAGGCGAAACGTGTCGGCGCCCCAGCCGAGGATCGGCCGCTCTTTGATGGCCGCGAAGGCCGCCTGCCAGATCTCCGCCCGCGTCGCGCCGCTGCCCCCGTTGAACTGGAAGATGGAGGCCAGACGCTTGCCGAAGTTCATGACCTCGTTCGAGTTGGACAGGCTGCGCCAGATGATGCCCGCGCCCAGCGCGGCGCTCACCCCGGCCGGGATCCAGTCGACGACGCGCATGCGGGCGCGGTGCCGCCAGGCGATCACGCCGACGAGCGCGAGGCCCACCGCCCCGCCGATCCAGGCGCCGCGCGTGAAGGCGACGATCAGGGTGACGCCGTTGAGAGCGAAGCCCGCCCAGTAGACGAGCCGCCACGCGAGGTTGCGCTCGGCGAGGGCGAGACCCAGGGCCACCGTCACCGAGATGATGAGGAACCCTCCGAGCAGGTCGGGGTTGCCGTAGGTCGAGAAGGCACGATTGGCCTC
>CAIOZS010000118.1 GCA_903862845.1 uncultured Thermoleophilia bacterium | reverse complement strand
CCCCCCCCCGCTGCCCGGCGCGGCCGCCCGCGCAGCCCGGCGCGGGCGCCCGCGCAGCCCGCCGCGCCCCCCCGTTCGTGGCTCACCGGCGCCTGAGCGACGGGAATGGTCATGTTGGGATAGGGTGCGGCTGGCGACGTTCACGCCGGCACAGCCGCTCAGCACCGGAGGTTCGACATGGAGTCCAACCGAGATCTGGCCCTCGTCACCGGCGCCTCTTCAGGTATCGGAGCGGCACTGGCCGAACGCCTCGCGAAGGACGGGCGCGACGTGTTGCTCGTGGCCCGCCGGCGGGAGCGCCTGGAAGCGCTGGCCGCCCGCCTGCGCGCCGCGACCGGCGCCTCTGCCCACGTCCTCGTCGCCGACCTCACGGATCCCGAGCAGCTTCTCGTCGTCGAGGAGCGGATCGCCCGGGAGGAGCGCCTCGACCTGCTCGTCAACAACGCCGGCTTCGCCGGCTACGGTCCCTTCGCCGAGATCGGGCCCGCCGTCGCCGGGCGCCTGAACGCGATCCACATCCTGGCTCCACTCCGTCTCACGAGGGCCGCGCTTCCGGGCATGATCGCGCGCGGTCGCGGGGCCGTCGTCAACGTCGCCTCCCTCCTCGCCCTCAGCGGGCCGCTGACCCTGCCGATGCCCGGCCGCGCGACGTACGCGGGCGCCAAGTCATTTCTGCTCACCTTCACGCAGCTACTGGCCGCCGAGCTCGAGGGCAGCGGCGTCCAGGCGATGGTCTGCCTTCCGGGCATGGTGCAGAGCGAGTTCCACGGCGGCGGCGGCGGCAGGCTCGCCGGCGTGCCGCTGATGAGCGCCGAGGACGTGGCGCAGGCGATCGTCGCCGGGCTCGCGCTCGGCGAGACGGTGTGCGCCCCGGCTCTCGAGGATGCGACCCTTTTCGAGAGGCTCGCCGAGCTGCAGCAGGCGGCCCTGAGCGCGGCGCGCTCGACGGCGCTCGCCGCGCGCTATGCGCGCTGATCAACTACCACACGCGCTGAGCGCGGCCGCACGACGTTCCCCGCCGCCGGGACGCGAAGAGGAGCAAGCCGTGGATGGGAGGGACATGCTCATCCCCGGGGGCAGTGAAGGAGGACCGCCTCGGATGACCGCTCCCGGCCGGGTCGTGCGCCACGTCTTCATCGGTCTCGGGGAGGCCCTTCGGCCACACCGCTGGGCGGTGCTCCTTCTGGCCGCCCTGACGGAGCTCGTCGTCCTCGGCGGCCTCGGCCTGGTGCGCGGCGAGGATGCGGCGCTGGCCGTCGCCGTTTCGTTCATGGTGCTGACCGCCGTGGCCGCGGGGACGCTGGCCGGACCCTCCACCGGCGCGGCCGCCGCCCTGGTGGGCGGGGCCATCTTCTGGGCCACGGTCGCGCACTTCGGCAGCGATCAGTCGCTCCTGGCGACGGCCGTCGCGACGGCGATCTGGATGCTTGCCGCGCTTCTTTCGGGGATCATCGCCGAGGCGCTGCGCGAACAGGTCACCAGGCGCGAGGAGGCTTCCGTCGCCTTGGCCCAGGCACAAGCCGTGCGCCAGACGGCGGAGCACCTGCTTGCGGCGACGGCCGCCTTCCACGGCGGTGAGAGCCCGCGACAGGTGGCCGAAGAAGTCTGCCGGGAGGCTCTCAGCTCCTTCGGCTGCGCCTCGGTCGCGCTCTCGTTCGTCGAGGAGGCGAGCCTGCGCATCGTCGCGACCGCCCCGCCCACGCCTCTCGGCGCGGGGCTGCGCCTGTCGCTGAAAGATCACCCCGGCCTCGCGCCTCTGATCGCCCTCGAGCGCCCGGCTTTCTGGGCGGAGGCGCAGCCCATCGACTTGCCCGGCGCGGGCGCCCCTGCGATCCCCGCTGCGCTGCTCCCCGGTGGAGCCGTCGCTCTGGTGCCGCTGCGCTCCGGCGAGGAACCGCTGGCCCTGCTGACCCTTGCCTGGGACCGGGGCACAGGGCGGCCTGCCGACGAGCGTCTGGCCGTCATGCAGCGCTTCGCCGACCAGGCCGCCGTCGCCATCCTCGAGGCGCGGCGCGCGCAAGCGCGCTCCGAGGCGGCGAGGCTGCACGCGACCCTCGAGGCGAGCCTCCTGCCGGTCATGCCCATCGACCACGAGGACCTGGAGATCGTCACGGCCTACCGGCCCGGGGAAGACCGGCTGCTGCTGGGCGGGGACTTCTACGATGTCATGTCTCTGCCGGACGGACGCCTCGCCGTGATCCTCGGTGACGTGGCCGGCCACGGCCCTTCCGCGGCGGCGCTCGGCGCCAGGCTGCGCGCCGGCTGGCAGGCGCTCTCGCTGAGCGGCGCCGCCCCCTCCGCGATCCTCAGCAGTCTCGCGAGCATGGTGGCGGCGCAGCCCGACCCGGAGCTGTTCGCCACGGTGGTGCTGGCCTGGATCGATCCGCGAGCGCGCACTGCGGCTCTCCTCTCCGCCGGGCACCCTCCGCCGCTGCTGCTGTCGAACGGGCGGCAGGCCATCCACCTGCCGGCTCACGTTCCGCTGGGCCTCGACGCGGGCAGCAGGCCGCGGCCCACGACGGTGAGCCTGCCGCCCGCCTGGACCCTGTTCTTCTACACCGACGGGCTGATCGAAGGCCGCGCGGCGCCGGCCTCGGCGGAGCGCTACGGCGAGGACAGGCTCCTGCGGCGATTGCGGGAGGACGTTGCCGGCGGCTTCGACGCGGCAGCGCTCGACCGCGTCCTGGCCGAGATCGAGGCCGCCAACGGCGCCGCCTTCAGCGACGATGTGGCGGTCGTCGCGGTCTCCGAGGCGCGGCCGGGGCCGCGGCCCACGCCGACCGCTTGAGGCATGGCCTCGCGGCGCGCCGGCGCGCTCAGCGCTCGGCCTTGACGCGCAGCTCCCACACGGTCTCGGGCGGAGCGGCCGCCGGCCGCGGCAGCCGGGCGGCGAGCACGGCCACCGCGAGCGGCAGCGCGGCGATCGCGTAGAGCACAGAGCTCGGCCCCGCGGCGTCCCCGAGCAGGCCGAGCGCAGCCACGATGAGGCCGCCGACGCCGCCGCAGAGGCCGATCGTCAGGCCCGTGGCGAGGCCCATGTGCGCCGGCAGGTATTCCTGCGCGAGCACGAGCGCGACGCTCACGTTGGCGTTCACGCAGATCCCGATGAGGATCACCAGAGGGATCATCGCCGCGTAGCTCAGGCTGGGCAGCAGCGCGACCGCCGGCACGAGCAGGAGCTGTGGCGCGATCATCACGAGGCGGCGCCCGTAGCGATGCGCGGCGATGCCGCCGAGCAGCGTGCCGGCCGCCGCGGCGCCGAGCAGCACGCTGGTCATCACGTTGCTGGCCGCGGGGCTCGTGCCTCGCGCCTGGACCAGAAACAGGGGCACGTAGGTGAGCAGTCCCGTGGAGACCCCGCTGGCGAGGCAGAACAGGCAGACGAGGACGGCGAACGGGCGCCACTCCGAGCCGTACGTCTCTGCTTGGCGGTGTAGCTCATGCGCGACCGGCGGCATCTCGCGGAAGCGTCGCAGTGCCACCACGACGACGGCCGCCGCGGCGAATGGGACGACGGCGATGACCAGCGTCCCGCGCAGGCCCAGCGGCGCGAGCACGGCCGCCACGACGAGAGGGCCGACGGCGTAGCCGACGCCGCCGCCCACCGAGAAGATGCTCATGTCGGCGGTCACGCGGCTGCTCGAGGCGTGGCGCGCCCAGCGCGCGCCCTCGGGATGGTAGCTCGCCACCCCGGCGCTGCAGACGGCGACGGCGATGAGCGTGAGGGGAAAGCTCGTCACGAGGCCGACGGCGCCCATGCCGAGGCCGCTGACGATGAGCCCGGCGGGCAGCAGCCAGTGTGCCTCGCGGCGGTCCCCCTGGGCGCCGATGAGGGGCTGGAACACCGCGTGCGCGACGCTGGCCGTCAGCGCGAACACGCCGGCGGCCGCGTAGCTGTAGTGCCGCTCCACGACGAGGAAGGGCAGCAGCGCGAACAGGGCGCCCGAGCACAGGTCGGCGCACCCGTGGCCCAGAGAGAGCGCCAGCAGCGTGGCGCGGGAAGCGGGCCGGCGACCCGCGGCGCCGCTCATGAGGCCCCTCTTCGGCAGCCCACCATCATCCTCAAGTCGAAGGTTAGACTGGCTTCAGCGAACACAGGGCATCTCCTGCACACGGCCGTGTTTACCGGCGAGCTAGGGCTTGGACTCTGACGCCGGCAGAGTGACGGTGACGGCCAGACCGCCCGCCGGACGGTCGTCGAGGCGGAGTGACCCTCCGGATGCCTTGGCGAGCGCGCTCGCGATCGGGAGCCCGAGACCGCTCCCGGGTACGGAGTGGTCGGACCGCCAGAAGCGCTCGAGCGCTCTCGCCTTCTGCTCGTCGCTGAGGCCGGGCCCCTCGTCGGCGATGATGAGCTGATGGTCGCTGCGGCCGCGGGCGACGGTCACCGAGACGCGCGAGCCCGGCGGAGCCGCGGTGAGCGCGTTGTCGATGAGGTTGTCGAGGATCTGCTCCACGCCGCCGGGGACCGCTCTGGCGAGCGCGGCGCCGTGCGGCGACGCAAAGTCCAGCGCCACGTCGGCGACGTCGGCGATCGCCGACCAGGTGTCCACGCGGTCGGCGGCGAGGCGCGTGAGATCGACGGTCCCCGGGGCGGCGCTCTCTGCGGCGCGAGCGAACTGCAGGAGGTCGCCGACGAGACCGGCCAGCCGGTTAGTCTCATCGATGGCGGCATCGAGGTCTTCCGCATCGTCGGGAGCGTCTGAGGCGCTGCGCATGTTCTCGAGGCGGAGCCTGAGGGCGGTGAGCGGCGTGCGGAGCTGATGGGAAGCATCCGCCACGAAGCCGCGCTGCTCCGCGAGAAGGCGCTCGAGACGCTGCGCCATGGTGTTCATCGTGGCTCCCAGAGCCGCGATCTCAGGGGGCGCCCCGGGATCCGGGTCGGTGGTGGTCAGGTCCCCGGTGGCGAAGCGCGCCGCGGCGGCGTTGAGGTGGCGGAGAGGCCGGGTCACGGAGCGGGCGATGGCCCAGCCGATGCCGGCCATGGCGATGAGGACCACGGCGGCCACCGCGGCCAGGCCCAGCCAGTAGCCACGGACCAGGGCGTGTACCTCGCTGGTGTCGAGGGTCAGACGCACGGCGCCGAACACGTTCGCTCCCGAGGTCACCGGCACGGCGACGTACAGCAGGTCGGTGTGCAGCGTGTCGGAATGGCGCGTCCCTTCGGTGCGCACGCCGCTGAGCGCGGTCTTGATCTCGGGCCGCGTCGAGAAGTCGCGATCGGCGGGCCCGGACGTGTCGATCAGGGAGGTGCCGTCCTTGTCGACGACCACGACCCGGACACCGGTCCGCCTGGCGTAGTCGACGGCCGCCGCCGCGTCCGGCGGGACCCCCAGCTCGAGGGCGTCCTCATAGTGGCTGGCGAGGACGGTCGCATCGCGTTCGACGTCCACCGCGAGGCGGCCGGTTTCGCGCTGCTGGTAGAAGATGCCGAGAGGGATCTCGAGGACGAGCAGCACGATGACGACGGCGGTGAGATAGCCGAGCAGCAGCCGCCTTGTCACGGCGCGGCTGCGCCGGCCACAAGACGGAACCCCACGCCGCGCACCGTCTCGATGATCTCGGGGGCGAGCTTCTTGCGCAGCGAAGCGATGTGGACGTCAAGGGTCTTGGTGGAGCCCCACCAGTTCTCGTCCCACACGTCCTTGATGATCTGCTCGCGGGTGAGAACCGCGTCCGGGTCGCGGGCCAGGTAGACGAGGAGGTCGTGCTCCTTCGGCGTCAACCCCACGGAGCGGCCATCGTAGCTCACGTTGCGCGTGCGCGTGTCGATCTGCAGAAGCCCGACCTCGATCTGGACGTCGGGCTGTGCCTGCGGCTGGTTGCCGCCGGTGCGTCGCAGCACGGCACGGATCCGCGCCACGAGCTCGCGGAACCCGAACGGCTTCACGACGTAGTCGTCGGCGCCGAGCTCGAGCAGCATCACGCGGTCGATCTCATCGCCGCGCGCCGTGACCACGATGATCGGAACCGGGGACCGTTCGCGGAGCTGCCGGCAGACGACCCGCCCGTCGAGGTCGGGAAGACCGAGATCGAGCAGCACGAGATCGCACTCGCCGGCGGCGAGCGCTCGGGCTCCGCTGTCGACGAGATCGACCTCGAAGCCCTCGCGCCGCAGGCCCGTGCCCAGCGGCTCGGCAATAGTGGGATCGTCTTCTACGACAAGGAGGCGCATGGTCGTATGTTCGCACGAATGCGCCGACCTTTGCCAAACGCTAACTCTCCCTTGCCAAACGCTGACCTTCCGCTACCCGTGTCTTGGGTCACCGCTCTGTAGGGTGCGCTCAGACAAGTCTCCGTGCTCGCCCCTCAAGAAAGGAGCCGTGAATGAAGCATCGCACCGCATTGATCACCGCAGGCTCGATCGCCGCGGTGGTGTTCGCCGGCGCCATCGCCGTCGGCGCCAACCTCGGCATTCTCACCGTCGTCGACTCGACCCCGGCCGGGGTCGGGCAGCTTACCGCGGCGACCGTCGTCCAGACGAGTGGGGTCACGCCGACCCCGCAGTACGCCGGCGTCAAGAAGACCGCGTTCTCGCAGAAGTACGTCATCAAGAAAGTCGGCGCCGTGAAGGTCGAGCTCGCGAAGTCCGGCGTGCGACTCGTCGACGTGACCGCCAAGCGGCACTGGAAGTGGGAGCTGGCGCAGACCGGCGACAAAAAGCTGACAGTGACCTTCAAGCACGATTCCGATACCTACACGTTCGTGGCCGTCGTCGGCAGTCACGGCAAGCTCACGGCCAAGGTCGACCACCCGATCACCAAGGTCACGCCGGCGTCGTCGTCGGGGGCCTCCACGGTCTGGGCGGCGACTCCGGCGCCGAGCTCGTCTCACAGCGGCGGCGGCGAGGGCGGCGGCGAGGGCGGCGGCGAGGGCGGCGGCTCATATCAAGGCGGAGGACAAGATGACTGACCAGAGACGCACAAGCAGCACGTCCCGCCAGCAGAAGTACACGAAGTACACCAGCGGCGACGGAAGCACGCGAGAGCAGGCATCTCCCGCGGCAGCTCCACCGGCCACTCCCCTGGGCGCTCTCGCGGCAGCTCCCCCGCCCCGCCGGCGGCGCTCTGGGGCCGGAGGCCGGATTGCCGCGGCGGCCGTCGGGATCGCGGCGATGCTGGGCCTCGTGGCCAACATGGAGGTCGCGGACGGCCGCGCTGAGGCTGCCAAGCCCGCCAAGTCGCCGGCCCTGACTTCTCAGCGCAACGCGAAGGGCGTGCGCCAGGGAACCGGCGTCGCGCCCGGCAGGGTCGCTGCCACGAAGGTCAAGCGTCCCATCGTGCTGACCCCTCACGCGGTCGTGCATACCGTGAGCGCCCCGTCGAGCGGCGGGTCCGGCGGAGGCTACGCGTACTCCGCCCCCGCGCCTGCTGCCGCGCCCGTGGCGAGCTCCGGTGGTAGCTGAGCTTAGGTTCCGGGTCATGACCGCTCACGCACACGTGATCCTGGTCGACCCGGCGCCTGGAGCCGAGGCCTACGCCCGCAGCCGTCTTGAGCAGCTCGAACGACGCTGGAGCCGCTTTCTGCCGGGCAGCGAAATCTCGCGGCTGAACACCTCGCCGCAGGCGTTCATGATCGTGTCGCCGGACACCGTCGATCTTCTGGCGACCATGAAGCACGCCTGGCGACTCACGGGTGGTCGCTACGACCCCACGATGCTGCGCGCCATCAACGCGGCGGGCTACTCGAAGAGCCGCGATGGATCCGGCAGGGTCAGCACCAGGACGGGATTCCGGGGTCGCGGCTCGACGATTGCCGACGTGGCGATCGACCCGGCGACTGCGGCCGTAGTCGTGCCTGCCGGCATCGGTCTCGACCCCGGCGGTATCGGCAAAGGGCTCGCCGCCGACCTGGTCGTCACCGAGCTCCTCGCCGGAGGCACCGGCGGCGCTCTCGTGAGCGTCGGCGGCGACCTCGCTGCGGCCGGCGATCCGCCGACGGCGGAGGGGTGGCAGGTGGCCGTCGAAGACCCATTCGATGCTCGCGGACATCTCGTGACACTGGCGCTCGACGCCGGCGGAGTTGCCACGTCGAGCACCTTGTCGCGCACATGGGTCCAGGACGGGCGCCGCCGCCATCACGTCATCGATCCCGCGACCCAGACGTGCGCGACGACCGACCTCGCGGCGGTCACCGTGATCGCCAGGGCCGGGTGGGAGGCGGAGGTCCACGCCACCGCCGCTCTCCTCACCGGCGCGGAGCGTGCTCTCGACTACCTGGACGACCACGATCTCGACGGGATCGTGACCACCCTCGACGGAAGGACCTGCATGAGCCCGGCTCTCAGAGGTGCCGGCGTGACCGAACGGAGCGTCGCATGAACCCGCACATCTGGTGGTATCTCTCACGTTCCGCGGGGATCGTGGCATGGATCATGCTCACCGCCTCGGTGCTCTGGGGGATCGTGCTCGCCACCGATCTCTTTCCCAAGTGGCGCCGCAACGCGCGGCTCCTCGCGATGCACCGCTGGCTGGCCGGCCTGACGCTCTTCTTCATTGCCGGCCACCTCGCGACGCTCCTCTTCGACAGCTACGCGCACTTCCGCCCTGTGGACTTCGTGGTCCCGTATGCCGGCACGTGGCGACCGACGGCGATCGCGGTGGGCGTCGTCGCCCTCTGGCTGCTCGTTGCCGTCGAGGTCACCGCTCTGGCGGCGAAGAAGCTCGCGAAGGGCTGGTGGCGGAGTGTCCATATCGCTAGCTACTTCGTTTTCTGGGCGGTGAGCATCCATGCGGCGCTCGCCGGGACGGATACCTCCAAGCCGCTCTACACGGTGACCGCGATCGTGGCGCTGGCGGCGGTCGTCTTCGCCGCCTCCTACCGGGCGCTCTCACACGACCTGCCCAAACGCAGGCCCGTGGGTGCCGCGCGGCGCGTGCCAGGGCAGCGTCCCGGGGCACTGACGTAAACCTCAGGTTGAGGGTTAGATGAGTCCCGAATAGCGTGACATGACCATCCTCTCCCCTCCGGCTCCGCGTTCAGCCTCCGGATCGACGAGCGGCGAGACAGCGGACGTGGCGCGTCGCGGCCGCCGCGGCCGCCGCGGCCGTGGGAGCCGCCGCGGCGGGGTAGTGCTGTGAGGGAAGATAAGAACAGTCGGGCGAATCCTTGTCTTCGCCCCGGCAACCGAGCCTGCGGACGGCCGCGGGCGACCCTATAGTTAGCGAATCCTTGTCTTCCCCTTTCGCACGTGCCCCGCGCCGCGGCCGCCGGGGTCGCCGCGGCCGCCCGCGCGGCCGCCGGGCACGCGCGGCGAGGAAGCGGTGGATTCAACGAGCGCTCCGCTTCCCTCAGGAATCGGCCTGGCCTTCCCCCCAGGCAACCGAGCCTGCGGACGGCCGTGCACCTGTCGGGCGCCCCATGCGTGGCTCACCGGCGCCTGCGCGACGGGGATGGTCATGGAGCGTTGTTCGCGGCGCCCGCGTCAATCGGCCGGCGCGGGGCGGCCGCTCCACTTTGCGCGCGCATCGTCCGATACATGCCGCGAGAAGCCACGAACGCTCGGCGGGACGGGGGCCGCATGTCGGCAGCGCACGGGATCGGTGGCTCGGCCGGTCAGAAGAAGTTCGGCGCGGGGGCCACTGAGCGGCTTGGAGAAGGGAAATGACGGCGTGGTCGCGCGGAGCGCTGGTCCTCGTGGCATGCCTGCCCGCGCTGCTCGTTGCCGCGTGCCACAGTGGGACCATGCCGCGCGTCCCTCCCTTGCGCGTCCTCTTCATCGGCAACAGCTACACGTTCGTGAACGGCGGCATCGACGCGCAGCTCAGGGGACTCGCACCGTCAACTGAGACGGAGTGCGTGACCGTCGGCGGCGCCACCTTGCGGAACCATCGGGAGACGGGCAGAGCGCTCGCCGCGATCCACGCGGGCAGGTGGTCGCGCGTCGTCCTGCAGGAGCAGAGCCAGACCCCGGTGCTCGGCCGGCTCGTGTTCGACTACTACGCGCGCGCCTTCGATCGGGAGATCCGGCTGAGCGGAGCGAGCACCGTCCTTCTTATGACCTGGGAGCGGCCGGACAGTGCGGCCTGGGGAGTCACGACGGCCAACCTGGCCGCGGCCTACCAGCAGATCGGCGCAGAGCTGGGAGCCACGGTCGCTCCCGCCGGCCTGGCGTTCGCGACGTCGCTGCGGGAGCGGCCGGACATCATCTTGTACAGTCAGGACGGGCATCCGACCGCGCAGGGGACCTACCTGGCGGCGTGCGTCTTGTACGGCGCGGTCTTCGGCCGTAGCCCGGCCGGGAACCCGTACAGGCCTTTCTCCGCCGCGGACAGCGCCTACCTTCAGGGAGTGGCCGCGAGGACTCTCGGACTCTGACTCGCGGGGCGGCCCACCCTTCGCCGGGGCGGCCCCCACCCTCGGCCGGGCGGCCCAGCCTTCGCCGCCGCGGCGCGCGCGCCGGTCTACGCCTCGGGCCAGGCTGCGGCGAACTCCCGCACGGCGGACTCGGTCAGGGGGTGCGCGGGGAGGCTGCGAAGCACCTCGAGCGGAGCCGTGACGTCGTGCGCGCCGTGGAGGATCGCGTCGACGACCTGCGGGGCGCTCTTGAGGCTGGCGGCGAGGATGCGCGTGCCACTCTGCAGACGCGCCAGGATCGCCGCCAGCGAATCGACGACGGTCAGGCCGCCGTCCGCATGGCGGGCGGCCCTGTCGACGTAGGGGATGATCCAGACGCAGCCGGTCTCGTGGGCGAGCAGCGCCTGGGCCGGCGAGTACACCGCGGTGAGGGCGCAGCGGATGCCGTCGTCCGTCAGGGCGGCCGCCAGCTTGATCGCGTCCAGAGTGGCCGGCAGCTTGGCGACCACGCGCTCGGGCGCGAGCGCAGCGGCGGCTCGCGCCTCGTCGTTCATCTGCGCGTAGGTCGTGCGCGTGGGCTGGTAGCAGATCGGGCCGCCGGGGAAGGCGGCGAGCAGGCGCCCGAGGTGGGCCAGCGGCTCCGTCGTCTCGCGGGCCATGAGCGCCGGGTTCGTGGTGATGCCGTGGACGAAACCGAGCGCGGCGGCCGCCGCGGCATCGTCCACAGACGCTGAGTCAAGCAAGATCGCCATGGTGTCTCTCCAGCCTCCTCGGTTGTCGGGCTCGCGCGACCTGGGCGTGGCGGCCTGGTCGCGACGCCGCAAGGCTCGCACCATCCGTGCGCGGCTTCAAGTTGCGTGCGGACGGGGGGACCACGAAGCGCCCCGCGCCTGCGGACGCGCCCCGCGCCCGCGCCCCGCGCCCGCGGCGCTCCGGCTGCCGCCCGACGGCACGGCATTCGCGCCGCAGTCGTCCGGGGCTCTATGATGCGTGGTGGGCCGATTGGTGGCGGTGGGCCGACCGTGCTCGGCGACGGCAGGCGTGGGCCGGGCCATCAGGTACAGCTTGGGGGAAGTGGGAGGCCGTGATCGATGCGACGCGGGCGATCCTCGCGCAGCGACCGTCTGATCTGACGGTCGCCTGGGCGCAGCGAGTCCTCGACCGAAACGTCTCCGGCGCCGCCGTGGCGGGGGTCGAGGTACTCTCTGTCGACGTGGGCACGACGACGCGCGTGCGGCTTGCGGTAGAGCACGACGGGCCGCCGGCGTTGCCCCGTCGCTGGTTCGTGAAGCTGCCGTCGCTGTCGGTGCGCGCGCGATGGATCACCGCCCTGCCGCACCTGCTCCATGCGGAAGCGCGCTTTTATGGAGAAGTGGCGCACGCGATCCCCGTACCCCTCCCTCCCTTCCTGGCGGCTCAGAGCCGCTGCGGATGGGGCGCGACTGTGGTGCTTGCCGACGTGACCGAAAGCGGCGCCTCCGCCGGCGCCTCCGCGGACGCCTTGACGGGCGCGCAGGCGACCCTGGTGATCGAGCAGCTGGCCCGGCTCCACGCGCGCTTGTGGAACGCGCCGAGCCTCGACCACGAGTACAACTGGCTGGCCGGTCCCGTGCGGCGCTCCGAAGACCGGCTGGGATCGGCCCTCGCCGTGCCGCTGATGCTCCGGGGGCTGCGGCGCGCCGGGAGCGCCGTTCCCACGGCCCTCCACGGCCCCGCGCTCGGCTACGCGCGCCGGCGTCGCGAGGTGATGCGCTTTCTCGCGGACGGCCCCCGCACTCTGGTCCACCACGACGTGCATCCCGGCAATCTCTTCTGGCAGCATGCCAAACCGGGACTCCTCGACTGGCACCTCGTGCGCATCGGAGAGGGGATCGGCGATGTCGCGTACTGCCTGGCTACCGCGCTTACGCCCGAGACCAGGCGGATGCACGAAGCGGGTTTGCTTGCGCGGTACCGGCAGGTCCTCGCGGACCACGGCATAGGGGCGCTCGATCCCGAGGCGCTGGAGCAGAGGTACCGCGCCCATCTCGTGTATCCGTTCGAGGCCATGGTGGTGACGCTGGCGGTGGGGGGCATGATGACGCTGGAGAGCACTCTCGAGCTCATCCGTCGGACGGCGGCGGCGGTCGCGGATCACGGTTCCTTCGCCGCCGGACCGCTGGGCGATGCGCGCCCGTCGCGGCGGGCGGTCGGCCGCCCTGCGTAGCCGCGGCGGAGCCGGCCTGCGCCCGCGCGCCGCGGCCGCGCCGGGGTGGATGCTGTCCGCGCGCGGCCGGTGACGTAGACTCGCGGAGCGCGCCGCGCGCTCGCGCGGCGCGCGCACGTCGCCGATTGGAGGTGCCGCCATGGCCCAGACCGCAAAACCGTACAAGCTCGTGCCCGCCGAGGTGCCGCCGCGGCGCGGCCGCGGCGCGGGCGTCTACGCCGAGGTCGTCGCCGACTTCGCAGCCGCCGGCCTCGCCTCCGTGCTCGTCGAGATGCCGGGTCGCAAGGCGCAGACGCTGGCGCTGGGCTTGCGCAAGGCGGCCGAGGCCTCCGGCGCGCGCGTCAAGGTCGTCTCCCGCGGCGGCCGGGTGTACCTGCAGCGCGCGTGACCGCAGCCGCACCAGGTCTGATGGGCCGCACCTTTCGCGCGCTGCGGCTCTACAACTACCGCCTGTTCTTCTTCTCCCAGGTGGTATCGATGAGCGGCACCTGGATGCAGTCGGTGGCGCAGAGCTGGCTGGTGCTGCAGATCACCGGTAGCGGCGTCGACCTGGGCATCACCGTGGGCCTGCAGTTCGGCCCCGTGCTCTTCTTTGGCGCCTGGGCGGGCGCGCTCGCCGATCGCGTCGACAAGCGGCGCCTGCTCATGGCGACGCAGTCGGCGGCGGCGCTCTTCGCGCTGATCCTCGCCGCGCTTGCGTTCACCGACGTGGTGACCGTCTGGATGATCTGGGTGCTGGCGGGACTCACCGGCACCGCCGTGGCCCTCGACATGCCGTCGCGGCAGAGCTTCGTCTACGAGATGGTCGGACCCGACGATCTCGCCAACGCCGTCGGTCTCAACGCCGTGATCATCAACTCGTCGCGCATCGTAGGGCCGGCGATCGGCGGCCTGCTCATCGCCGCCGTCGGGGTCGCGCCCTGCTTTCTCTTCAACGCCGTCTCGTTCGTGGCGGTGATTGTCGCTCTGGCCGTGATGCGCACCGGCGAGCTGCGCCCCAGCAAGCCGGTCCCTCGCCGGCCCGGCCAGGTGCGCGAGGGCCTGCGCTACGTGTGGCACACCCCGGCCCTGCGCGTCCCGCTCGTGATGATGGCCGTGGTGAGCACGCTGGCCTACAACTACTCCGTCGTGCTGCCGTTGCTCACCAAAGACGTGTACGGCCGCGGCGGCGGCGCCTACGGCGCCCTCTCCGCGGCCATGGGCGTGGGGGCGCTCGCCGGCGCCCTGCTCATGGCCAGCATGGCACGGCCTTCGCGGCGCCTGCTCGTGGCCAGCACTTTCGCCTTCGGCGTGGTCACCGTGCTCCTGGCCGCTGCCCCGGGCTACCTTTGGGGGATGGTGCTCCTGGTGCCCATGGGCGCTGCCGGCGTACTGTTCATCAGCACGACGAACTCCCTGCTGCAGCTCAACGCCGACGACGCCATGCGCGGCCGGGTGATGGCCCTCTGGGCGGTCGTGTTCCTCGGGAGCACGCCCATCGGCGGGCCGCTCACCGGCCTCATCGCGCGCGGCCTCGGGGTGCGGGCGGCGGTGGCGCTGGGCGGCGTCGCCGCCTTGGCCACCGCCGCCGGCGCCTACTGGGCGCTGCGGCGCCGGCAGCTACGGGCGGGCACCTGCGAAGCGCCCGTGTGCCTGCCCGACGGGCCGGCGCCCGGCGACGCCCTCGGCGAAGCCGTGGCCGTTCACGCCGACGGCGTGCGGGCCGCGGCAGCGGGCGTCGCGCCGCCGTCGTAGTATTGCGTATCGCCGTCCGTTGCCGATGGAGCCAGCAGACGGCCGTTCACGGCGGGCCGACCGCGGAGCGAGGTGCAGCGTGCTTCTGCAGGGCAACCTGAAGGAGTTCAGTCTCCCCAACATCTTCCAGCTCGTGAAGATGAGCGCCAAGTCAGGGGCGCTCACGATCCGCCGTGGCGAGGAGTGGGGCAAGATCTTCTTCCGCCACGGCCTCATCTACTACGCCTTCTCGGTGCCTCAGCACCTGCCCCTCGGCGAACGCCTCGTGAAGACCGGCGCGATCAGCACCGAGCAGCTCAGGACGGCGCTTGAGGAGCAGAAGAGGGCCGGCGAGGGCGCCCGCATCGGCGCCGTCCTCCTCGGCAGCGGCGTCATCGATCGCGGGACCCTCGAGCAGGGGGTGCGCGAGCAGATCCAGGACACCGCCTTCAAGTTCTTCAGCTGGCCCGACGGCGACTTCGAGTTCAGCGCCGAGGAGCAGGTGACCGACGAGGACATCCTCGTCGAGATGAACGTCGAAAACGTGATCATGGAGGGCTGCCGCCGCATCGACGAATGGGAGCTCATCTTCGAGCAGCTCGGCTCTCTGGAACGCGTGCCGCACCTCGCCTACAGCGAACGCGTGGAGGATCGCGGCGAGATCACGCTGACCGCTGAGGAGTGGCGCGTGATGGTCCACATCGACGGCCGCGCCGACATCAACGTGATCCTGCGCGATTGCGGCCTCGACCGTTTCCACGGGGCCAAGGTCATCTACAGCCTGTACTCGAGCGGGCTCATCGTCGTCAGCGAGCCCCCCATCGAGGGCATCGGCAGGGGCCTGAGCGTGGCCGTTCTCGGACCGATCGACATCTACAACGAGGTGTTTCTCAACACGCTCACCGACGCCAACGTCGTCAAGCAGCTGCGCGTGGAGATGATCGACGAGAAGGAGATCGAGATCCCCGTGGTCGCCGGTCAGCTACCTTCGAGCAGCGGGGACGGGGAGGAGGCGACGGCGGCCCAGGAAGTCATCGTTTTCACGGCCTCCGCGTCGGCGCCCGCGCAGGCCTGGCGGCGCCTCGCCGGCGAGAGCTCGGCCTGGGTGCTGCTGGCCAACGCCAACGACCGCGACAGCCTGCACGCCACGCGCCGCGACCTGGAGTTCGTGCGGTCCCTGGGCGACGTGCCGATGGTGGTGGCCACCTACGTATCGATGGCCGACGACGAGCTGAGCCCCGAGCAGGTGGCCAAGGCTCTGGGCATCGACGCCGGAGTGCCGCTGATCCCGTGTCATCTGCGCGATCGCGAGTCGGTGACCGCGGTCGTCAGGGCGGCGCTCGCGCTGGTCGAGCGCTGAGGCGGCGCCGTGGCGGCGCCGCCGGCTTGTCAATGCTCTCCCCGCGGGGGAAGATTGCTGGCGCACACGGGCTTGCAGCCGCTCCCGTACGAAAGGACACGACCCCATGTACTTCCCCAGCTACCGCATGCGGCGCCTGCGTCGCACGCCGGCTATCCGCACCATGCTCCGCGAGACCACGCTTGCTGTCGACGACCTCATCTACCCGTTCTTCGTGATCGCCGGGGAGGGCATCAAGAACTCGATCTCCTCCATGCCCGGGTGCTACCAGCTCTCCATCGGCAACCTGCTCGGCGAGGTGCGCGAGGTCGTCGAGCTGGGGATCCCGGCGATCATGCTGTTCGGCATCCCCTCGCACAAGGACTCCGCGGCGACCGGCGCCTACGATCCCGAAGGCGTCGTGCAGATGGCCGTGCGCGCCATCAAGGACGAGTTCCCCGACCTCGTGGTTATCACCGACGTCTGCCTCTGTGAGTACATGGACCACGGCCATTGCGGCGTGGTGCAGGACGGCGAGATCGTCAACGACGTCACGCTGGAGCTGCTCACCAAAATGGCCGTCACGCACGCCGAGAGCGGCGCCGACTTCGTCGCCCCCAGCGACATGATGGACGGTCGCGTGGCCGCCATCCGCAACGCGCTCGACGACGAGGGGCTCACGGACACGGCCATCATGGCGTACTCGGCCAAGTTCGCCTCCGCCTTCTACGGCCCGTTTCGTGAGGCCTGCGACTGCGCGCCGGCGTTCGGCGACCGGCGCACGTACCAGATGGACCCGGCCAACGGCGAGGAGGCCGTGCGCGAGGTGCTCCTCGACATCGAGGAAGGCGCCGACATCATCATGGTCAAGCCGGCGCTGCCGTATCTCGACGTCATCCACGCCGTCAAGCAGGAGACCAAGTTCCCGCTTGCCGCCTACAACGTGAGCGGCGAGTACGCGATGCTCAAGGCGGCGGCGGCCAACGGGTGGCTCGAAGAGGAGCGCGCCGTCATGGAGGCCGTCACCGGCATCAAGCGCGCCGGCGCCGACCTCATCATCACCTATCACGCCAAGGACATCGTGCGCTGGATCGGATGAGCGCTGAAGCGCCTCACGGCATGAGCGCGCGGCCCGGCGACGCCGTCGGCGTCGCGCCGCCGCGCGTGATCGCCTGGGAGGTCACGCGGAGCTGCAACCTCGCCTGCGCGCACTGCCGCGCCAGCGCCGTCCACGGCCCGTACGAGGGCGAGCTCAGCACGGCCGAGGCGTTCACGCTGGTCGACGAGATCGCCTCGTTCGCCAGCCCCATTCTCATCCTCACCGGCGGCGAGCCGCTGATGCGCGCCGACATCTTCGCCATCGCCGAGCACGCCATCGCGAGGGGCCTGCGCACGGTGATGGCGCCCAACGGCACGCTCGTCACGCCGCAGGTCGCGCGCCGCATGAAAGACGTCGGCATCGCCCGCGTGAGCGTCTCGATCGACTTCCCCGAGGCCGCGGAGCACGACGCTTTCCGCGGCGTCCGCGGAGCGTTCGACGGCGCCGTGCGCGGCGTCCGCGCCTGCCTTGACGCCGGCGTTGAGGTGCAGATCAACTCCACGATCACCAAGCTCAACGCGCACGAGCTGCCCGCCCTGCTCAAGCTGTCGGAGGATCTCGGCGCCGTGAGCTTCCACCCCTTCATGCTGGTGCCCACCGGGCGCGGCAAGGAGCTCGAAGAGCAGGAGCTGCCGGCTGAGGAGTACGAGCGCGCCCTGGAGTGGATGTACGACGCGCAGCAGGAGAGCACGCTGTTCATGAAGCCCACCGATGTGCCGCACTACTGGCGCGTCATGCGGCAGCGCGCCAAGGCGCAGGGCCGCGCGCTCGAGGTGCACCCGCACAGCCACGGCGGCATGAACACCCTCAGCCGTGGCTGCCTCGCCGGCATCGGCTTCTGCTTCATCAGCCACATCGGCGAGGTGCAGGGCTGCGGCTACTTCGACAAGGTCGCCGGCGACGTGCGCCGGCAGAAGTTCCCCGAGGTCTGGCGCGATTCGCCGCTGTTCAACGAGCTCCGCGACTTTGACGGCCTCAAGGGCAAGTGCGGCGCCTGCGAGTTCAAGAAGGTCTGCGGCGGCTGCCGGGCGCGGGCCTACGAGGCCACCGGCGACTACCTTGCCGAGGAGCCCTACTGCGCCTACGTGCCCCAGGGCTGGTGTCCGTCGGCCACGGGCTGAGGCGCGCCTCGGGCGCCAACGTCGCCGGCCGCAGGCGCAGCGCGAAGGCAGCCACTGGTCTAACTGCCGACGTGCTTCTCGAGCAGCACCGAGGCCTCGGTGAGCCCCACCTTGAAGTACAGCTTCTGGGCGGCCTCGTTCGCGGCCCCGGTGCTCACCGAGATCTCCGCGCAGCCCGCCTCTTCGAGCAGCCGCACGGCGGTCTGCAGAAGCTGCCGCCCGATGCCCTGCCGGCGGCGACTCTCCGTCACGACCACTGTCTCGATGAGCCCCGAATCGGCGGCGTGGAAGAGGCCGGGCACCATGGCGTAGCTCAGCAGGCCGACGGCCGCGTCGTCGTCCAGGGCCAGCAGCACGTCGCTGACCGGTGAGGCCAGGAAGTGACGCGCGTAGTGCTCGTCGACCGGCGAGATGTCGTCCTCTGCTTCGGCCATCTCCCGGACGAGGCGGACGACGGCGGGCTCGTCGCCGGGGCCGGCGTTGCGAATGATCACGGCCATGCCTTCACTCTCCTGCTCGCGGTTCGCAAGGGGCGCGCGTAGTATATTCAACGCGTCTCGCAGGACTATCTTCCCCGGGAGGGTCGAGTGAAGACAGAGACTTCCGCGCGCCTCTTCGCCGAGGCACTGCAGTTCATTCCCGGCGGGGTCAACTCGCCGGTGCGAGCGATGAAGAGCGTCGGCATGCCGCAGCCGCTCTTCATCGCTCGCGCCGAGGGCGCCCACATCTGGGACGCCGACGGCAACGAGCTCGTCGACTTCGTCTCGTCGTGGGGGCCCATGATCCTCGGCTGGGGCCACCCCGACGTCGTCGCCCGCCTGCATGCGCAGGTGGACCTGGGCACGAGCTTCGGCGCGCCCACCGCGCTCGAGGTCGAGCTGGCGCGCCTCATCTGCGAGGCCGTGCCGTCGGTCGAGCTGGTGCGCATGGTCAACTCGGGCACCGAGGCCACGATGAGCGCCGTGCGCGTGGCTCGCGGCTTCACAAAGCGCGAGAAGATCGTCAAGTTCATCGGCTGCTACCACGGCCACTCGGACGCCTTTCTCGCGGCGGCCGGCAGCGGCGTGCTCACGCTCGCGCTGCCCGACAGCCCCGGCGTGACCAGGGGCACCACCGCCGACACGCTGCTCGTCGAGTACAACGACGTCGAGGCGCTGAGCGAGCTGTTCGCGGCGCGCGGCGAGGAGATCGCCGCGCTCATCGTCGAGCCGGTGGCCGGCAACATGGGCGTCGTGCCGCCCGAGCCGGGCTTTCTCGAAGCCTGTCGTGAGCTGTGCACCGAGCATGGCGCCCTGCTCGTCTTCGACGAGGTCATCACCGGTTTCCGCGTCGCCTGGGGCGGCGCTCAGGAGCGCTTCGGCGTGCTGCCGGACCTCACCACGCTGGGCAAGATCATCGGCGGCGGCCTGCCCGTCGGGGCCTTCGGCGGCCGCCGCGACATCATGGAGACGGTCGCTCCGCTGGGATCGACCTACCAGGCCGGCACGCTGTCGGGCAATCCGCTGGCGATGGCGGCCGGGGCCGCCACCCTGCGCGTCCTCGCGGAACCCGGCGTCTACGAACGTCTCGAGACGCTCGCCGAGGCCGTCGCCGCCGGGCTCACCGCAGCCGCGGCGACGGCGGGCCGCCCGTTCACGCTCAATCGGGTCGGCCCCATGATGACGCTCTTCTTCTGCGAGGGGCCGGTGCGCAGCTTCGCCGCGGCGAAGCACGCCGACACCGTGCTGTTCGCCGCCTACTGGCGCCACATGCTGGGCCAAGGCATCTACCTGGCGCCGTCGCAGTTCGAGGCGACCATGGTCTCCCTCGCCTTGACCGCCGACGACATCGCCCGCGCCGCCGCCGCGGCTGCGGCGTTCTTCGCCGGCTGAGAACGGGAGAGAGCCGTGCGCAACGTCGACAAGAGGGACGTCCCCTCCGTTACCGTGCCCCGCCTGGCGCTGTACCTGCGCAAGCTCCGCGAGCTGCGCTCGCGCGGCGTGGAGCGCGTCTCCAGCAGGGACCTCGCGGAGATGATCGACCTCAACGCCGCCCAGATCCGCAAGGACTTCTCGTATTTCGGGGAGTTTGGCACGCGCGGCGTCGGCTACGAGGTCGCGCGGCTCGTGGACGAGATCTCGCACAGCCTGGGGCTCGATCACTCCTGGAGCGTGGTCATCGTCGGCGCCGGCCTGCTCGGCACGGCGCTGGCCCGCTATCGGGGCTTCTCGGAGCAGGGCTTTCGCCTCGTCGCCATGTTCGACAGCTCGACGGGGGTGATCGGCGCCAGCTACGGCACGGGGCGCGTGCGCAGCATCGCCGACCTCGAGGACTTCTGCCGTGAAGAACGCGTGGACATCGCTCTGGTCACGGTGCCGGCGGGAGAGGCCGAGGCGACCGTCGGGCGTCTGGCCGCGGCCGGCGTCAAGGCCGTGCTCAACTTTGCGCCCGTCAAGGTACACGCGCCGGAAGACGTGCTGGTCCGCCAGGTCGACCTTTCGAGCGAGCTCATGTCGCTGTCGTTCTACCTCGATCGGGAGCGGGCCTGACGTGGTCGACGCGGCGGCCGTGACGGCGCGCCTGAGCGCCGCCGGGCTGGCCTTCGGCCCGCCGGCGGCCGGTCCGGCGGTCCTTCGCTGGGGACCTCTGCTCGAGGCGCTCGGCGGCGACGACGACGACTACGTGACCGCCGTCGAGCTCATCTACGAGGGCTACCTCTTCCACTATCGTGAGAGCCGCGTCAGCGCGGCGCCGGCGGATGAGCGCGCGACCACGCTGCTCGCCGGCGACTTCTTCTATGCGCGCGGCCTGCGACTCATCGCCGCGCGCGGCGACGCCGGCGCGGTCGGGCTTCTGGCGCGCCTCATGGCCGCCTGCTCCTACTTGCGCAGCGTCGGCGCCCCGTTCGCCGACGACGACGCCCTCTGGGCGTTCACGATGGGCGGCCTGGCAGCGCTGCGCGGGGGGACCCCGGCCGCCGCCGTCGCCGGACTCTTTGAGCGCTTTGACGCCGCCGTTGCCGACGGCGCGGCCGTGGACGCGCGCGGCATGGCTCGCACCGAGGCGCGGCGCCTGGAGCTACGCGACGCCGCGCCCCTGGAGCGCGCCTTGAGCGGCGAGGGCGCCGGCGCGGCGGCGCCGGCCGACCCCGCTGCGCGGAGAT
>CAIOZS010000117.1 GCA_903862845.1 uncultured Thermoleophilia bacterium | reverse complement strand
GAGCTCATGTACATCGCCGTGGGGCCGCCGCCGTGGATCACCTTGGCGCCGGGGTGCGCGAGCTGGACGAGCACGGCCCCGCTGACCATCTCGGCGTTGGTCATCACGGCCGCGCCGGCGATCGTGATCGGGCCGGTCGCCCCAAGGATCGGCATGGGGTAGAAGCTCACGGGGATGCCGGCCTCGGCCAGCACAAGGGCGAGGTCCATGCCGTAGCGCTCCTGATGGAGCGGGCTCACGGTGCAGATGATAGCCGTGAACATCGGCCGCTTCTTCAGCTCTTCCGTGCCGCCGGCCAGCGCCTCGGCCATCTTGATGAGGCTGCGCGCCTCCCAGTCCTCTTTGATGCTGACGACGATGCTGTGCTTCTCGCTGTTCCGCACGCAGGCGTCGAGCTCGTGCAGCACGCGCGTCTCGGGCGGGCAGTCCTGGGCGGAGACCACGGCCGAGGTCGCGGACACGTTGCCCAGCGCCTGCACGACCCGGGCACAGTCCACGAGGTCCTGCTTGCGCGAGGGGCGCACCTCGCCGGTGGCCGGGTCGCGGGCAAAGACGCCGCAGCCGTCGGAGCTGATGTAGATGTGCTCGCCGTCCAGCGGCAGGTCGTACTCGGGGTTGCGGGCGCCGAGGGTGAACTCGTGCGGCACGGTGCTCATGGCCTTCTCGACGACGGCGGCCGGGATCTGCGCCACCGTCGTCTCGCGGTCCACCGTCGCGCCGTGGGCCTCGAGGATGTCGAGGGCCTTCTGCGAGTGGTACTTCACGCCGACGCTCTCGATGACGTCGAGCGTGGCCTCGTGGATCTGGCGCACGTCCTCGGGTGAGAGCAGCTCGAGCTTGACGCGCTTGCCGATGTAGCACGTGTCTGCGTGGGCCATGGCTGTAGCTCCTTTCAGAAGCGGCCGGCTTCGACCGCGGCGATGATCTCGGTGAATTCGCGGTCCAGAGCCGCGGGGAAGTCGGGCGTGGGAGAGGCCAGGATGCCTTCGGCGACGGCGCGTGCCTTGTCTTCCAGACGCGGGCTGCCGGCGGCCTTCCAGCCGTCGTAGGTGCCGGTCTCCGCGAGGCGCGCCCGCCAGAGCTCGCGGACGTGCGCGCGGGTGTGCTGGTCGAAGAGGTAGTCGCCCTTGAAGCCCATCTTCTTGATGAGGTCGACGGCCAGGTGCTCCTTGTCGACGGTGACGCCGCGCACAAGGCGCGTGACCATGCCGAACACCTCGTCGGCGATCACCAGCTCCTCGAGCGACATCTGCTGCACGCTGTCGAGGAGGCCGGCGCCGAAGAGGAAGTCCGCGCCGGCCGCCATCTCGAGCACCATGCCAAGGGTGTTCTCGTAGGCCGCCTGCGCCTCGGGCTGCTTGGCCTTGGTGCCGCCCCAGCCGAGGCCTGCGGGCAGGCCGTAGAAGCGCGCCATCTGCGCTTGCGCGGCGCGCAGCATCAGCGCCTCAGGCACGTTGGCGAAGTAGGCGCCGGTGCGCATGAAGAGCGCCGTCGGCCCCCCGCCGTGGACGATCTTGGCGCCGGGGCAGGCGAGCTGCACGGCCGTGATCGCCGCGAGGATCTCGGTGTTGTTGACGACCGCCGTGCCGGCCGGCGTGACCGGCGCCGTGGCGCCGAGGATGGGCATGGGGTACAGCATGATCGGGATGCCGGCCGCGGCGAGCGCGAAGGCCAGCTCCATGCCGAAGCGCTCCTGATGGAGCGGCGATACCGTGCAGAGGATCACCGAGAAGATGGGCCGGGCCTTCAGCTCCGCTGCGCCGCCGGCCACCGCCTCGGCCATGCGGATCAGCGGCTTGGCCTCGGTGGCATCCTTGATGCTGACAACGATGCTGTGCTTGCGCGAGGCGCGCAGGCAGGCGTCGAGCTCGTGCAGGACGCGGGACTCCTCCGGGGCGTCCTGCGCCGAGACGAGCGCCGAGGTGGCCGAGAGATTGGGCAGGCCGTCGACGACGCGGGCCGCGTCGTACACGTCCTGCTTGACGCTCGGCCGCACCGTGCCGTCCGCGTCCCGCACGAATGTGGCGCAGCCGTCGGAGGCGAGGTACACGTGCTCCCCGTCCAGCGGCAGGTCGAAGTCGGGGGTGCGCCCGCCGAGGGTGAAGTGCGCGGGCAGGGTGGCGAGGGCCTCCTCGACGGCTCTCGCGGGTATGCGCGCGACGGTGGTCTCGCGGTCGACCGTCGCCCCGTGCGCTTCAAGCACGTCGAGGGCGCGCTGCGAGTGGAACATCACGCCGACGCCCGCGAGCACGTCGAGCGAGGCTTCGTGGATGCGCGCCACGTCGTCCGCCGAGAGTATCTGCAGCGGGCGGCGGGAGCCGACGAATCGACCCTCTGCGTGAGCGCTCATGAGTCTCCTTTCGAGGCCCGGGAGCTGCCGGCGGCGGCGGAGCCCTGGCCGCCGACGTACTCCACGGCCACGAATGGCGAGGTCACGGCGCGCACGAGCGCGTCGTAGTCGACCGCGAAGGCGACCTTGTCGCCGGGGCGCAGCGGCTCGGGCGTGATGAGCACGCTCACGTCGCTGGTGGCGCCGGCGAGATACGAGCCCGGGAGCAGCGGCCGCAGGCCGCCGGGCTCCATGTCGCGCCGCCCCACGGCGAGCATGGCATGCCACGCATCCTCGGCCGGGAGGTCCACCTCGGGCACGTGGCCAAAGGCGTCGAGACCGCCGGGCCCCTGCGGCGCCGGCGGCTTGCGGTAGCACTCGAGCACGACCGCCGTGAGCACCGGGTCGGTGCGCACCATGCCGGCGAGGCCGGCGCCGCTGACGAAGTCGTAGCCGTAGATGGGGCCGCCGCCCGAGCGGATCTCGGTGCGGAAGCGCGGGCGGTAGCCTTCGAGATGCTGCAGTACGCAGGTGCCGCCGAGGCTGAGCAGCGGCTCGGCGGCGCAGGCGCCGGCGACCTCCGCAAGCAGGTCCTCGGCCTGCCGAAACAGCTCCTGCGACGGCAGTTGCCCGGAGAGGCAGGCGAAGTTGACACTGAGGCCGGCCAGCTCGATGCCCTGCAGGCGTGAGAGCGCGGCCGCGACTGCGGGAGCGGCGTCCGGCAACACGCCTTCGCGTCGGTCGCCGAGGTCGACCGTGAGGAGGATCTGGATGGGGGCGCCGGGGGCGTGCTCTCCGAGCACGCGGGCGGCGCCCACGTCGCTGAGCAGTACCCGGTCCGCGACCTGAGCCACCGCCTCGAGCTCGTCCGGCTGCGGGGCGCGGATGAGCGTGAGTGGCCCGAGGGCGGCGGCCGCGAGCCGCGCCAGAGCGGGCAGGCGCGAGTCGGCGAGGCCGGCGCAGCCGGCCTCGCGCAGCGCCTGCCCGACGCGCGGCTCGCCGTCGACGCACTTGGTGACGCCGACGAGGGTGAACCCGGCGCCGCGCAGCCGCGCGGCCAGCAGCCGCGTGTTCGCGGCGACGGCGTCGAGATCGATGCTGAGCTTGGGGTAGCCGGTCATCGGCTCAGCCTCCGATGGGCCGGCCGGGACGGCCGAACGAACTCGCGTTCTGGATGTGCGTGCAACGTTGCCCACCTCAGGTGGTCGCGGAATGGGCGGCGAGCCGGCCGCGGGACGATGGACGAATGGCCGCTGAAAGGCCGGGTCGCAGCACGGTGCGGTCGCCGTTGCCGGCGTGAGCGCGGCGCGCGACTCATGTCCGGTCGAACCGAGGGCAGGCGCGCTGCGGAGGCAGGGGGCGGCTGCTAGAAGTCGTGGAACTTGCCGCCCGAGAAGGCGGCGCGGCGGTGATCGTCGTGGGGCATGATGTCAGCCACTCGGGTCACGTGTCTCCCGTAGCCGGTGGGGTGGAGCCCCGGCAGCATACTGCGACCACATCAAGCCCTACAAGTGGGGGTGGCGCGTGCCGGCGTTTGACTTGACGCGCTTGTTGGGTTCACGCGCCTCAGTCGCAGCCTCGCCAATCGAATGGCCGCCTGCGATGGTGGCCGATCGCAAGCACGCGGATGACGTTGTCGCGGACCTCTCAGATGACCGTGAACGGGAACTTGGGGAGGACGAGTCCTCTGACGCCGCGCGCCGCGGTCGCCGGGCCGCGGGATCCGCCGGGCGGGGTAGTGCGCACCGGTAAGAAAGGAATGGCCCTTTCCCTATCTTACCGGTGCGCGACATGCCGCCGCGACGGGTAGTGCTGCGAGGGAAGATAGGAAATGTCGGCGGATCCTTGTCTTCCCCCTCAACGAGCGAGCCTGCGGACGGCCGCGGACGACGCGACAGTCAAGGAATCCTTGTCTTCCCCTTTCGCACGTGCCCCGCGCCGGGGTCGCCGCGGCCGCGCGCCGGCGGCTGCGTGCCAACCGGGCACGCCATTCGTGGCTCAGCGGCGCCTGAGCGACGGGGATGGTCACGTGCGGTCATTCTGCGACGCGCTCCTCCCACCTGGCTTGGCCTCTCCCCAGGCATCTGTGTGCGAGCTGGTAGTACTCAGCACCCCGGGTACCCCTTTGGGCGGGGAGGCTCCCCGCATGCATGCCGCTCAGCCCTGCAGCGTGCACCTTGATCGCGGCGCTCTCCTTCCGATTCGCGGGGAAGCCTCGGGGTTGGTCAGAATCTGGTCGAGGGCTCGTTCCACTTCCAAGAGCCCCCCCCTGCGCCTCCGGGCGCGAGAGGGCCGTACCGGCGCCTTGTCTGATTGACGCGCCTGTTCTGTGAGTCGCGTTGACGTACCATTACCTGTACAGGTGACTCTTGGAGGAAGACATGGACGCCATTCCCTACACGACACTGCGCGCCAACCTCGCCAGCCTGATGGACCGTGTATGCAATGACCACGCCCCCCTCATCGTGACGCGCAGGGCATCGGCGTCCGTGGTCATGATCTCGTTCGACGACTACGAGGCGCTCGAGGAAACAGCGTATCTGCTGCGAAGCCCGAAGAATGCACGGCGGCTGCTGGAGTCCATCGCGAGGCTTGAAGCGGGCGGAGGCACAGAGAGGGAGCTTGTGGAGTGAAGGTCGTCTTCGACGAGGACGCGTGGGACGACCACAGGTACTGGCAGAAAGCCGACCGCAAGGTGGTGCAGCGCATCACCGCGCTCATCAAGGAAATCCAGCGCTCGCCGTTCGAGGGAATCGGCAAGCCGGAAGGCCTGCGGCACGCCCTTGCGCGGTACTGGTCGCGGCGGATCACGGACGAGCACCGCATCGTCTCTAGGCTCCAGGGCGACGAACTGCAGATTGCCCAGTTGCGATACCACTACTGACGAATCGCACAGAACGTGTTGCGGATAACCGGCAAGCGCGACGATTCGACTGTACTACGAGCCTTGGGCGAGTCAGGTTGATCCGCTTGTTGGCGGTCACCGTCCGACGCGCTCCTCTCACCGGCGCGGGTCTCGGCGCGCGTGCATGCAGGCGACCACGCTGACCAACTGGGGAGAAGCGACGAAGCAGACGGCATGCGGAAAGCGGCGCAGTAGCGCGCGGCGCGACTCGCGGTACACGAGCGGCAAGCGCTCGGGCATGCGTGCGATCTCGGAGAGCGTGACGTCGACGGCACGCAGGAGCTCGCTGCCGAGGCCTAGAGAACGCTGCTCGTACCAGAGCGCCGCGTCGGTGATGTCCGCCTCGGCGGCCGCGCGGACGACGAGCCGCGCCGTCATCCGGCCTTGTCGAGCCGCTCCTGGATGCGCCCGCGCACGACCTCCCAGGCGTCACCGCCCTCAGGGTCGCGGGCGAGCTGGGCGAGACGGTGGTCGAGCTCAGTCGCCTGCGCCTCGGTGAGCGCCAGCCCGCCGGTCTCGGCGGCGACGCTGTCCCAGAGGTCCTCGGCGAGCTGGATCCGCTCGGCGAGGGAGAGCTTGGCGATATCGAGGTCGGTGGTGCGCATATTGACAGTCTCCCCCGAGCGCCTGGCGGGCGCAACACCCGTGTGGTGGACATTGGCATCACGACCTGTGTACCGCAAGGATTCTGCAGTCTGTGCGAGACGTTCGACGCAGTTGCCCACTTCGTCAGACGCCGGAAGGTTCCTGAGGCGCACCCGGGATCTGTGCGTCATGCCACACGCCGACCACCCGGGCCGCGCTTGTCTTCGCGCGGCAGAAAAGGCTGTGCGAGCCGACAAGAACCTCGCGCAAGCCGAGTGGGGAGACTCCGGTACGACCCGCGGAACGTGTCAACCCGAATGAGGCGCTCGAGATCCCTGAGGGCCTTGGTCTTGAAGTCGCGGGCCGCTGAGGGCCTGTCCGCCCGGACGGAGGCGACCGCGGCCAGGAACTGCGCTCGCGCCGGTGGCGTGAAGCGAACCCTGCGGATCACGGCCGCTCCAGCATTTCATCCGCTGCGGCCCTCACGATGTCGAGGAATGCTCGGGGCGTCACGACATCGATTCCTTCGTAATGGCGTACGTCGAGAAGAGCCTTGTCGCCGGTGACGATGTATGCGGCTTTCAAGGCCAGGGCGCAGGCGATGAAGCGGTCGTCGTCGGGATCGGCGACCACACGGACATCCGGCGTCCTGGTCGTCAAAAGGAGTCGGTCGCGGCACCTGCCCCGACAAGCAGCCAGCGCGGAGCTCGCGCCGCGTCGCGTTCACGGCCTGGATGGGCCTTCCCGCTCCGCCGTGTCTTTCAGCCGCTTTCGCCAGAAGAAAGGTCGTCGCTTCTGGTGAGCACACGCCACGATTCGGATTCGATCTGGATAGAAGGCGTAGACCAGATCGTAGGGAAACCGCCACAAAGACTTCCGCCGTGCTCTCCTGCCGATTCGCCGGGAAGCCTCGGGGTTGGTCAGAATCTGGTCGAGGGCTCGTTCCACTTCCACGAGCAAGTCCGCGCCAAGGCCTGACTTGCGCACCTCGTAGTACTGCGCCGCCTCAGTGACCTCCGCCCCGGCATCGGGATGGAATCCGATCCGCTTCACGAGATGGCGGCTCGCGCGCGGAGTAGCACTTCTGCAGCTGGGATCTCAGTGACCAGCCCTTGCTCCAGCTCATCCAAACGGCGCTCCGCCTCCTCGGCCCACAACGCCTCAACCTCAGCTTCGGACAGATCGTCGAGGCTCTCGACGATCCACTTTGCAAGGGTAGCGCGGTCCTTCAGATCCAGCTTCTCTATCTCGGCTTCGATTTCTTTGATGCTCAGATGGCTCTCCTTCGGTGTTCATAGCCATATCGTCATTTCCGCCCGGCCGAACAAGGACTCTGCAGTCTGCGCAAGAGGTTCGACACGGCTGCCCTCCTCTTCACAGGACAATAGCACTGTGCTCGGGCGGATGGGATGACAGTCTGCGAGAGCCGGCTCACAGGCCATCGGTGGGGGTGCTTGCTTCGGTCACAGGGGCCAGCCGCGCCGTGAGCAGTTCGCGGATCACGCGAATCGCGATGTGGCTGACGGCTTCACAGGGATGGCTCGACCTGACCGTCCCCTTCGCTCAGGGCCATCGCGGCGGGGCTGATGCGGACAGTGACGTCGACTCCGCCCCCTCGCGGGCGCGGCCGCGAGTTGCGCAGGGGCACTCCCAGCCTCCTCAGCGGCCCGCGGGTCCGTCGTGCCCGCGGGTCCGTCCACCCCTGCGCCGGCGCGAGACCGGCAGGCGCAGCCCGGGAGACCGCGGGTCTGCCACAGAGGTGATGGCGCAGAGCATCGCGCAGACGACCGCCCTCCTGCAGCAGAGCGACGACTACAACGCCGTCGCCCTGGCGCTCCATGAGGTGGCGTCGGGCTCCCCGGTGGACGGCGGGGCACGCCTCGGGAGATGCGAGTTCCCGGTGGACGGTGTTCTCGACGGCAGAAAGGAACGTCTCGCCCAGCCCTCGCTGCTTCGCCTCATGCCAGCGAACGGCAACCCGTAGATGTGCCATGGCCGCCGGCGGGAACCAGGCTCTGGTCACCGCGAGCGCGGAGCTGCCGTTTCACTTCGTCCCACGGCACGAGCGCGACGTCACCGCGGTCGAGCTCGCCGAGCCGTCGGTCGAGCTCGTCCCGCTGAAGTGGCGTCAGCGGTATGGCCTCCGGCGTAGACGTGACGCTGTCCCACAGGTTGTCGATCAAGCGCAAGCGCACCAGCTCGGCCGGCGTCAGGCTACCGGTGTCGATGGCGGGGATGCCCATGCCACGATGATAGGCACCTCGGTGAACGCGGCAAGTGTCTGGGAGCTCCTCGACGTCGGCGGCTACGCGCTCGGCGTGACCGCGGCGCGTGGCTCGCGCCCGGTCGAACCGAGGGCCGGCGCGCTGCGGAGGAAGGGGCGGCTTCCAGAAGTCGTGAAACCTGCCGCCCGAGAAGGCGGCACGGAGGTGGTCGTGGGGCTCGGCGTCAGCCACTCGGTGCACGGGTCTCCGGGAGCCGGAGGGGCGGAGCCCCGGCGGTATACTGCCGCCACAGCAAACCCTACAAGTGGGGGTGGCGAGTGCCGACCAACGACCCGTGGTTCACCGTCCGCGATGGTCATCTGTACTTCGACGGCGCCGGTATCGTGGAGGTCGCCGAGGGCGTTGAGACGCCGTTCTACCTGTTCAGCGAGCGGCGCCTGCGCCACAACATCGCCGGGCTGCAGGAGGCCTTCGGTGGCAGGTATCCGCGCACTGAGATCTTCTACGCCAGCAAGGCCTGCTCCAACCTGTGGTTTCTCAACGTCGTGCGGGACTGCGGCATCAACATCGAGGTGAACTCTGGCGGTGAGCTCGACAAGGCGCTGCGCGCGGGCTTCGAGCCGCGCCAGATCGTGTTCAACGGGGTCGCGAAGACGCGGGACGAGATCGCCGCGGCCGTGAATGTCGGCGTGCGCGCCCTGCTCGTCGACTCGCTGCACGAGCTGGGCCGCATCGCCCCGGTGGCGGCCGAAGTGGGCAGGACGGCGGCCGTGGCCCCGCGCATCGACGTGCATGTGCCCACGGCCACGCACCCCGGCCTCGAGACCGCCCACGGCGGCAAGGCGGGCATCGATCGCGATGACGCCGCGGAGGCCTTCGGCCGCGCGGCCGCCGACCCCGGACTGGAGCCGGTCGGCCTGCATCTGCATGTGGGCTCGCAGATCACCAGCGTGGAGCCGTACCGCCAGGCGCTGGCCAACGCCCTCGACCTGGTCGACGAGGTCGAAGCCGCCGCCGGCGTGCGTCTGCAGTTCCTGGACGCCGGCGGCGGCTTCGCCGTGCCGTTCGCGGAGGGTCCGCCGGCGGGCGCCGACGACTACTTCCGCTCCCAGGTGAGCCTCGACGAGTACGCCGCCACGATCTGCGGCGCGCTTGCGGCGCGGCGCCCCGACCTCGCGCTGTTCATCGAGCCGGGTCGCTCGGTCGCGGCCACCACCGGGGTGCTCGTGACGCGCGTCGAGAGCGAGAAGAGCAAGCGCACGCGCGACGGGGAGGGCCGCGTTGTCGGCGAGGAGCGCTGGCTCACCATCGACGCCGGCTTCAACACCATGCTCGAGCACACCAACTACCGCTGGTACTTTCGCACCATCGCCGCCGCCCGCGCCGACGAGCCGGCCGACACGGAGTTCCGCCTCGCCGGCCCGCTCTGCGACGGCGGCGACGTCTTCGCCGGTGACGACGACACGCTTTTCCGGCGCTTCCCCGCCGCCACGAGCGTCGGCGACCTCGTGGTGTTTCTCGACGCCGGCGGCTACACGCTCGAGATGATGAACGACTACAACGCCCGCCCGCGCGCGGGCGCGCGCGCCGTCACGCTCGTCGGCGACCTGGTGGAGGTGCGCCGCCGGGAGACCAGCGCCGACCTCTGCGCCTTCGACTTGACGTCCGGCTTTGAGGGCTGACGGCGGCTCCCGGGCGGCGTGCGGGCGCTGACGGCGCGGCACGACGGACGGGGCGGGCTTGCGCCCGCCCCGTCCTCGCCCGGAGTGCCCGCTGCCTCAGACGATCCAGCTCTCACGCACGTGCGCGAACTCGCAGGCCGTCGAGCTGCGCCCATCTTCCAGTGACTGCCGCCTCGGGATGCTGCAGGGGACCAGCCCGAACATCGCAGCTCTCGCCGGAGGTGGCTACCAGGTCGCCTTCCAGGCGAACACCAGCTCCCTGTGGACGACCGGCAGCGCCGGCACCAGCAACTCCAGACGATTCGCCCCCGAGCAGTTGCTCCCGGCGACTGTGCCGTACCCGAACTACTGGCTCCGCGCAAGCTCCTCGGGCGTCACGCGGGCCTGTTTCAGAATGCCGCGCAGTGTGCCGATAGCCAGTTCGCGGTGCAACGGCACAACGCAGCCGATCTCCCCCTCGGGCGTCTGCCTCTTCAACACGACGTGACTGGCCCTTTGCCTGACCTGGACGAAGCCGAGCCGTTCCAGCGCGCGAACGACCTCGAGTCCCGACATGCGACGCGAGTCAGGCACTGACGGCGACTTCAAACGTTGTAAGCAAAGGCCGAGTGGCCGGAACCAGAGCGAATTCCTCCAGATAGAGCTCAGTTGCCTCCTTGAGATTGGCGACGGCCTCCTCGACCGAAAAGCCCTGACTGACGGTTCCGACCTCAGGGCATTCAGCGACGTACAGGTCCTCTTCTTTGTGCAGGACCGCGGTCAGGACTTCTGTCTTCATGTCGGCACCTCCAGTCGCTGGCACCCTGCTTGCGTCATCCAGCTCGCGCTCAGGGAGCAGGAACGTCGATGGATCTGGCGGGGAATCAGTCCGGGCGGATGGCAGGTCCTGCGCGCCGGCTTGCCCATGGCCCCACTTGCGGTGAGGCAAGATCAGATTCAGCCTCTTCCTATCTTACTCGAGTTTCGCAGCCTCAAGCGGCCGGTCGCGCCGAGTGCGGTATCGGGTGAGTGATTTCTGCGCTTCCGCCCTGTCCGGGCAGTCCTTGTGCAAACTGCGCGCGCACGATCTCGCGGCGCAGGGCGACGAGCCTGTCGGCGAACGCCGGCTGGCGCTATTGCCGGCACCAGGGAGCACTGAGGTGGAGGCGCCTGACGTCCTGCTCGCTGCGACTCCCGCGCCTCGCCGACGCCGAGCACATGCTTGGCCTCCCGGAAGCTGATCACGATCGTCCAGCGCGCGACGTCGAAGCCCTCCCTGCGCCGCGCCTCGCGCACCAGCACGACGCGCACCGGGTGCGCGCCGAGGACTCAGTACCAGAGGCAGTCGATGGTGAGCAGCCGGGCGGCGGCGCTGTTCCTGCTCACTCTCGCCTTGGCGCTGCCCGCCGGCGCATCCGCCTTCGTCTCCATGGGCGGCGGGGGGCTGGTCTACGTGGACCTCGGGCACCACCGTGGACCTCGACGCCGTCGCCGTCCCTGATGCCGTCCACGGCTGGGCGGTGGGCGCGTGCGGCACCATGCTCGCCACGGCCAATGGCGGCGCCACCTGGAGCCGGCAGACGCCGCCGGGCATCGGCGGCATCTACTCCGGCTCAGGCAGGCGCGGCACGCTGGTCACGATCTCGGGAGCCGGCTTCGGCGCGACGCGGGCGGGCGGCACCGTGCAGTTCGGCGGGAAGCCGTTCACGCCGTACAAATCCTGGAGCGATGAGAGAATCACGAGCCGGGTGCCCAAGGCGGCCGAGGGCGGCGTCGTGGAGGTCATCGTCACGACCGCGCTCGGCACGTCCAACGCCGTGGACTTCAGGGTGAAGCGGCAGGGCAGGACGTAGTCACGCCGCGGGCCAGCTCGCGCACGCGGACTGCCTGCGGCGTCGCGGGCTTGCCCCGCCGTCGGTGCCGCGTCCGTTTCACGGGACCGCGAAGCAGGGTCACGCTCAGCGCGCAGATCAAGACGGGCGCCAGGTGGGTCATGGTCAAGATCGTGCAGCGCACCATCGCCGCCGCCGGCACCTGCAGACGGAAGTACGCGCCCGCCGTGATGGGCGCCTACCGCATGCGGGCCGCGGTCGCCGCGACCGATGTATGCCCGCACGCCACAACGCCGTGGCGTGCATTCACCGTGAAGTAGCTCGCGCCCTCCCTCGCATCCCGTTGGGCTAACCGTCCGACTGACCTGCAAGGCTCGGTCGATGCCGAGGATCGGCGCAGCGAAGGTGAGATGCCCACGGTGGGATCGCCGATCCCCCGGCGGGCGCGCCTTCCCTACGCTGGCTTGAGCCCAATGAGGTGCGAGGGGCGGCTCGCGCCAGACGCGCTGCACGCAGATTCATGCGAGGGCCTTCTCACATCTTGCAGTAGCCCGCTGCTGTGCAGTGCTTGCGCAGGGGTAGACCTCAGCAAACACAGTCGCGGAAAGGGCACGGCAGGCGAGGTGGCCTCACCAAACTGTCGCGTTCAGGCGCTGCGCAAGCGGGGAGTTCAGCCCGCGCGGGGTAGACGCCAAACGCGGCAGCAAAGCGCCGGATGCGTTGCCCGGGCTATCATCGATGTCTGCGAGGTATGCCTTCCATGCCATGGTCACGGGGGGGGATGGTCGCGCGTGGCGTGTGCCACGCGCTGTGCTCTCCTCTTCGCGGCTCCCCTCCGGGCGCTTTGGTCCTTCTGCGGGGCGCGCCTGCGGACACGTCCGAATGTACTATTGGGCACCCACGCTGGTCTTCGGGCGAGGAGACGATGAACGCGAAGCACTGTTCCAGGATGGTTCGCGAGGGTGAGCGCGTCGCCGAGGCCGTGTTCGCCGTTCCCGTCGCCGAGGCTGATGTCACCCTCACGCAGTCGCATACGTCCACCCAGGACGCGCTTCGTCACCCTCGCGCATCGGCGGGTTTGGCGGTATCGTGAAGCCCATGGAGATCGTTGGAGCACGTCCTGACATCGTCGAGTGTTTTGGAGCGCTCCCTAAGCGTGTTGAACCAGCATCAGATCGTGAACCTTGAGGAGGCGGTGAAACATGCTGAAACATGCAGAAGACATACTCGCGAATGCGCTGGAATTGCCACCGCTGGAGCGGGCCGAATTGGTGGAGAGTCTTCTCTCCAGCTTCGAGTTTCCATCCAGGGGGACCATTGATCCCTTGTGGGCTCAAGAAGCAGAAGACCGAGTAGGTGCGTTCGAACGCGGTGAAATGGCCGCAATCCCGGCACGAGACGTGTTCAGCGAGATTGAGAACAGCAGCTATTCATGAAGATCGCCTTTCTTCCGCCTGCCAAAGACGAACTGGTCGAAGCTGTCTCCTACTACAACGGTCAGAGCGAGGGTCTTGGCTATCAGTTTGCAGCGGAAGTGAAGAGGACACTCGAACGAATAGTCCAGTACCCCGGCGCCTGGTCAAAGCTGTCAACCTGTACGCGCCGTTGCAGGACCAACAGATTCCCCTATGGAGTCATCTACCAGGCCAGGAAAGAGACCCTACTCATCGTGGCAGTCATGCATTTGGGCAGAGAACCGGAGACATGGAGATCGCGGCTCAGAACGAAGGAGCTGTGAAGCACGGCAGGCCACACGATCCAGCCTGACTCATCGTGCGAGCGGGCGCGTCGGGCGTCCCATGCCGCGGCTCCTCGCTCGCCACGGCTGGGGAGAGTCTCAGGTGGACGTGCTCCTGGCCGCCCTGACCACCGCCGCCTATCTGCGGCAGCCCGCGGCGGTCGCCCTCGGCGAGCCTGATGACCCGGCGCCTTCGTGCCCCGCGGGTGACGAGCACGTCGTGCGCCTGCTTGACGCACTCCGCGGATGGCGCGACGCGCTCACCCCGACGGAGGCCGTTGACGAGCAGGCCGCCGCTGACGGGTGATGGTCAGGTTGGCCATATCCTGACCGGCGTAGTACGGGTCAAGTGCGGCACCGGCCGCGAGACCCTCGCGTCAGTAGTGGTACCGCAGGCGCGCGATCGGCATGGCGTCGCCCCTGACGCGCCTACTCGAAGAGATCGGCGTGGGTCCCCGTGCGCTCAAAGACGATCTCATCTCCCGCCAGCTTGTGCGCGAGGAGCCAATCGGCTTCGAGGTGGCATTCCCGCCTGTCCTTGAAGCTTCCCGCCAGTGGGTGATCGCGGAAGGACTCCGCGAGTGGCTCCTCCTCAACAAGGGCGGTCATCGCAGTCTTGATCTTGACCGCGTCCTGGCCCTGCTTGAGCATGCGCCGCACGTCCTTCCTGAACTGGTGCGTGTAGCTCGGCGCCCGCATCAGATCCCGAGGCGCCGGAACATGTCCT
>CAIOZS010000116.1 GCA_903862845.1 uncultured Thermoleophilia bacterium | reverse complement strand
TGCCCGTAGATGGCGATGTCGCCCTTGCCGCCGCCGTGCTCCTCCACGAAGCGCTCGCTCTGCACGAACATGCCGCCCGAGCCGCAGCAGGGGTCGTAGACGCGGCCCTTGAACGGCTCGATCATCTCGACCAGCAGCTTGACCACGCAGCGCGCCGTGTAGAGCTCGCCGCCGCCCTTGCCCTCGGCGCTGGCGAAGCGCCCGAGGAAG
Source organism: uncultured Thermoleophilia bacterium (assembly GCA_903862845.1). Lineage (GTDB taxonomy): Bacteria > Actinomycetota > Thermoleophilia > UBA2241 > UBA2241 > CAIXSE01. The sequence goes on along the minus strand of CAIOZS010000116.1, from coordinate 6,053 downwards.
TACTCATACACGCGGCCGAGCAGGTCCTTGCTGCGGCTCTCGGCGTCGCCCATGGCGATGGTGCTCATGAGGTCGATGAGCTCGCCGAGCTGCGTCTTGTCGATGGTCGGGCGTGCGTAGTCCTTGCTCAGCACGCCCTTGAGGCTCGGGTTCTCGCGCTCGATCGCCACCATAGCGTCGTCGATGAGCTTGCCGATCTCCGGCTGCTTGGCGCTCGCCTGCAGGTGCGACCAGCGCGCCTCGCGCGGTACCCAGAAGACGTTCTCGGCGAGGTACTCGTCGCGGTCCTCGGGGTCGACGCCGGACTCGCCCGGGCCGCCGGCCGCAAGGCTCCTGGCGGCTTCCTCCTCGGCCTCCGCCAGCAGGGCCGAGTGCTTCTCCTCGAACGCATCCGAGATGTACTTGAGGAAGATCAGGCCGAGCGCCACGTGCTTGTACTCGGCCGGGTCCATATGGCCGCGCATCTTGTCGGCCGCGGCCCAGAGCTTCTGCTCGAAGCCGAGGGGCTCGCTGCCGCTGCCCTTCTTCGCGCGTTTCGCAGCCAAGGACCCCTCCTGACCCCGCATGGCCGCCGGGCGGCGACCTTGGGTGACATTGTACGTTGCTTCGGGGACGGAGCGAGGACAGGGCCTCGGGGCAACGGTCGCCTGCGCGGATGCCTCCACGCTTTCAACGTCCACCGCACCCTGCGATCGTCGCTCTGTCGCGCGGCACGACGGCGCGCATACGCTGACGTCATGAGGACCCAAGGCGGAGACGACAACATCGGGAGATCGCAGAAGCAAGGCGGCTGCTGGCCCAGTTCAGGAAACGCCGGCATTGACGACTCATGGGCAACTACCCATACTGTCGGCGAAGGAGGATCCTTGATGACTCGTAGCTACAAGGACATCATGACCGACCGCCGTGCCCGGCTCACGCCTGACTCGGCGGCGCAGCAGGAAGTCTTCGAGAAAGCCTATGACATCGCGCTGCAGGTCATCGATCTGCGTGATAGGCACGGCCTCACGCAGGCGCAGCTTGCCGAGCGTTGCGGCATAGACCAAGGCGACATCAGCCGCATCGAGCGCGGCAGCACGAGCCCTACGGCCAGGACCCTGCAGCGCATCGCCGAGGCTCTGGACGCCGACGTGCGCCTCGTCGCCCGGACGTCGTAGACAGTGGCATCCGGCAACGCTGCTCCGGACTACATCGGGATGCGGGAGGTCAGGCTCATGAAACTCACGCTCACCGCCGTGTTCGAGCAAGTGCCCGAGGGCTACATCGGCTACGTCGAGGAGCTGCCGGGCGCCAACACGCAGGCTGCGACTCTTGACGAAGCCCGCGCCAATCTGCAGGAGGCCGTCGAGCTCGTCCTCGACGCCAATCGTGAGCTCGCCGAAGAACGACTCGGCGGCCGCGACGTCATCCGCGAGCCTCTGCGCATCACGGCGTGAAGCGGAACGAGCTGGTCCGCCACCTCGAGACGCCCGTCTTCAGGCTGCTCAAGGAGGGCGCGAGATACTCGATCTTCGTGAGTGGGCCGCCGGCAGGGCCGCGTGGGTCTCGCAACTCGGGGAGATCGACGACTTCCTTGCCCGCAGGATCTGCCGCGACCTCGAGATCGCGGTGCGTCGCGTTGCCTGGGCTACCTCGTGGCTGACCGCCCCATCCCCCTGCCACGCTCCTCCTCGGGCGGTGACTGCGTAGCGGGAGCCGACGTCATCTGTGGGACGAGGCGCCACAACGACAAAGGAGCGGCAAGCCGCTCCTTCATCTCGTCGCCGGCGCCGGGACTCCCAGTCCCCGGATCACTTACTACGCTGCCCCGCAGAAACATCGAGTGCACTGCTCGGCAGGTACGTGGTCGAAGGGAGAATCTCCACCTCGCCGGTGACCAGCTCAGTATACCCGGATCGGTCACTCCACGACAGAGGGCGGACCATCGGACCCGTCCTCGCGCCGGTAGTGACGTTGCCGTTTCAACCTCGCCTCCAGACCCTGCGCAGAGATCGGCGGCATCAGCGTGGTGACGTGGTTTCGCTGCCTGCGGCCCTGCTTCACCGGGTAGAGGTGCATCCCGATGCCGAGGTAATCGGCGTCGCCGCGTTCGCCGGGCACACCCACGTAGGCAGTGACGCCTGCCTCGCCAAGCGCCACCTTGTCGTACCGCACGAAGACTGAGGCGGTCGCAAGGCAGCCGGCGAGGCGTGTGGCGTGCTGATTGAGTGCCGCCACTCGGTAGACGAAGTCGGGGCGCCCCTGCAGGTGGCGGCGCAGACTGACCGGGTTGACGAACACGCTGCGATCTTGCGGTGCGAATCCGGGCCACAGCCGTTCAAGCACGTCCGCCGGGATGACGCCGAGCAATTGCTCGGCGTCCAGGTCGAGGTCGATCTCGGCATGCGTGCGGCGGTCGCGTGGCATCAGGCAGCACCGTACACACGACCAGTTCCGCAAGGCCAGGCCGCGCCGGGTGACATTGCCGACCGCTATCGAGTCAGCCGTCTGCAGTGTCCGCCCGCGTGCCTCGGGCGGGTAGTGCGATCTGAGCGGGATCAGGGCTCCGGCCTGCCGCCCGGCGCCGGTCGCGTCCGTCTGCCATACTTGCCCCCGTGCACCCGCCCCACGACATCGGCATCTCCAGCAGCGCCTACTCAGAGCTGCTTCTGGCCGCGGCGCTCGAGCGCATCGCCGCCGTCGCGGCGGCCGCCGAGATCCGCTCCTTCGGGCTGCACACGCTCCTCAGCCCGCGCAACCGGCGCGCCGCGCTGGCCTCCGGGCTGCCCTGCTCCGTACACGGGCCGTTCGGCTACGCGGGCCTCGGCGACCCGTCCGAGGCGGCCCGCCTCGAGGCGCTCGACGAGCACCGCCGGCACCTCGCGGCGGCCGCCGAGATCGACGCCACGCTGTACCTCGTGCACCCCGACTGGCGGCCAGAGCCGAGCCTGCGCGACCCCGCAGTCGTGAGCGCGCTCGAACGCTCCTTCGACGCTCTGCGTGAGTTGCAGAACGAGACCGGCGTGCCGATTGTCGTCGAAAACATGCCGGGCGCCGGCTCCTCGCACTTCACCGCGCCCGGCGACCTCGATCTGCGCGGCCTCGGATTCGCCCTCGACGTCGGACACGCCGCTATCAGCGGCACCCTCGACGCCTTCCTCGCCGCGCCGCCGCCCGAGTGGCGGCACGTCCACCTGCACAGCAACGCCGGCGTCGGCGACCTCGACGACCCGCACCTGCCGGTGGGCGCCGGCGTGGTGGACGCCGCGGCCGTGCTGGCCGCGGCGCGCGCCGCCGGCGCCTCCGTCGTACTCGAGCTGAACAGCGCCGGCGACGTCGCCGCCAGTCTCGCCTACCTGCGGGGTCGCGGGCTCATCGCCTGAGAAGTCTCAGCGCACGCCGGGTGTGCAATACTCGAAGTGTGGTGCACGACCATGACATCGGCATCTCCACGGGCGCCTACTTCGAGCTCTCGCTGGGCGCCGCCCTGCTGCGCATCGCGGAGCTCGCGCCGTCGGCCGAGATCCTCTCCTTGGGACGACACTCGCTGCTCGAACCGGTCAACGCGCGCGTTATCGAGGCCTCCGGCCTGCCGTTCACCGTCCATGGGCCGTTCGCGCACTTCGAGCTCGGCAGCCGGTCTGCGTCGAAGCATCGCGGCGCGATTGAGCTGCACCGGCGGCACATGTGGGTGGCCGCGGAGCTCGGCGCGCAGCTCTACGTCGTGCACCCCGACATGCAGCGCCGGGCGCGGGGATGGAACCCCAAGATCGCGGCCTCGCTGGAGCGCGCCTTCGAAGAGTTGAGCGTGCTCCAGGACGAAATCGGCTTGCCCATCGCGGTGGAGAACATGCCGTTTTCCAGGCACTCGCACTTCATCGCCCCCGGCGATCTCGATCTTCAAGGGCTCGGCCTCGTTCTCGACATCGGACATGCCGCCAACACCGGCACTCTCAACGACTGGCTGGCGTCGTCGCTGGTCGACCTCAGGCACGTCCACCTGCACGACAACCAGGGTCACCTGGGCGGCGACCACCACGACCCTCTGGGCGCGGGAGTCATCGACCTCGAACCTATCCTTGAAGCGGCACGCGCCGCCGGGGCGAGCATCGTCCTCGAGCACAAGGACGAGGCCTCAGTGCTCGCGAGCCTCGACCACCTGCGCAGCCGCGGCCTCCTCGTGAGAGACGTCGGGTAGGCGGCAGTCATGAGCGAACGCCTCTTCGACATCGAGCCGGCCGATGAGCGCGCCCGCTTTCTCGCGCACCTCGAGCCGTTCGCCGGGTTGGAGCCCGCCGATCTCGAGCGCATCGTCACCGCCGTCGACGAGCGGCTCGTCCCGGCCGGCGAGGCTGTCATGGTCGAGAGCGGGCTGCCGGGCACGCAGCTCTACGTCGTGCACGAGGGCACCCTGGAGCTGCTGCACAAGCAGGCCCTGGTGGCCATCCTCACGAGCGGCGAGATGTTCGGCCACCTGACCCTGCTCACCGGTCTCGCCCCCGAGTTCACGGCGCGGGCGCGCACCGACTCGAGCGTCTATTGCATCCCCAAGAACCTCGCCGTCGAGCTGCTGAGCCGCCCCGAAGGAGTGAAATGGCTGGCGGGCAGCCAGCGCGAGCGTCTGCTCCAGGCGGCGCGCTCGATGAGCGCCCTTCCCGACGTACGCACGCGTCCCGTCACGGAGGTGGTGCGCAGCGCGCCCCTCTTCTGCGACGCCAGCACTACGATCCACGACGCCGCCCAGATGATGATCGACGAGCGGCGTTCTGCAATCCTCGTGCACGCCGGCGCCGGCCTCGGCATCGTCACCGACATCGACCTGCGCAACAAGGTCGTCGTCGGAGGCGTGTCGCGCGACGCGCCGGTGAGCACCATCATGTCGACGCCCGTGCACACCGTCGGCGCGGAAGTGCTCGCTCCCGAGGCCAGCATCGCCATGATGGTCGCGGGCGTGAACCACCTTCCCGTGCTCGACGAGACAGGTACGGTGGTGGGCGTGCTCTCGGCGAGCAACCTGATGACGCTCGAGGCGCGGAGCCCCTTCGCGCTGCGCCGCGCGATCCAGTCGGCGCGCACCGAGAAAGACCTGGACGACGCCGCGGCGGACATGCCCCGGCTCTTCCTCGACCTGCTCGACGCCCATCTCGACGCGCCTTCGCTGACGCGCGTGCTCACCGTGCTCTGCGACACGATGACGTCGCGTCTCCTTGAGCTCGCCCTGGAGCGACACGGCGAGCCGCCGGTGCCCTACGCCTGGCTGGCTTTCGGCAGCGGCGCGCGCAGCGAGCTCACCCTCGCCTCCGATCAGGACAACGGGCTCGCCTACGCCGACACCGACGATCCCTCCGTGGACGAGTTCTTCCGGCTCGTCGCCGAAGACGTGAACGACGGCCTCGTCCGCTGCGGCTTCCCGGCCGACCCCCACGGGGTCCTCGCGCGCACGCCCCAGTGGCGCATGTCGCTGTCGCAATGGCAGGCGGTCTTCAGCGACTGCCTCCAGGGACGCGACATCGATCGCATGGCGCGCGCGAGCGTGGCGTTCGACTACCGTCAGGTCGCCGGCGAGCTCCAGGTGGACCTGGCGCTGACCGACATCATGCGCGAGGCCCCCAGTCACTCGCGCTTCCTCAAGGGCCTCGCGCTTCTGGGCTCGAAGTGGCGTCTGCCACTGGGGTTTCGCCAGCGGCTCGAGGGTCACCTCGACATCAAGAAGGACGGCCTTGTCCCCATCCAGAATCTGGCCCGCTACGACGCCTTCGCCCGGGGCATCACCGCGCCGACCACCCTTGAGCGCCTGGAGGCCGTACGGGAGGCGTGCAGCAAAGACACCACCTGCGAGCAGTCGCTGCGCGAAGCGTTCATCAGCATGTCCCAGCTGCAGCTCCGGCATCACGCCCGGCTCCTGCGGGCCGGACGCCCCCCCCACAACGTGATCAACGTCGAAACCCTGCGGCCGCTGACCCGCGTGACCCTCCAGGAGGCCCTGCGGGAGGTCGCCGCAGCGCAGAAGCGGTTCCCGTCGCCTTCCGATCTGCGACCCTGAGGCCGCGCGGCCGCCACCGACGGCCGCCGCC
>CAIOZS010000115.1 GCA_903862845.1 uncultured Thermoleophilia bacterium | reverse complement strand
CTTTATGGGGGGGGGCCCGCCCCCCCCCCCCCCCCCCCCCAGTGGTCGCGCCGACGGCAGTGACGCTCGCGATCGGCTAGCGCGTCGAGGGAGAGGAGACGACGTGAGGGGACGAGGCCTGCAGACGGCTGAGCGCGCGGTGGGCGACCGGCCCGCAAAGCGGCGCCTCCCGCTGCTCACGGCCATCAGCATCGAGCCCTTCGCCTGATGGCCGCCCCACGACGCCCGCGCAAGAAGAGGGCCGCGTTGGACGCCGCCGCCGTGCCTCGCGAGCCGCTCTCGGCCGAAGAGCTGCGCCGCCGGGCCGAGGAGCACCTCGCCGGGCTCGACGAAGCCGCCGCCGCCGCGCCCGAGGAGCTCGCCGCCGCCGTGCACGAGCTGCGCGTCCACCAGATCGAGCTGGAGATGCAGAACGAGGAGCTGCGCCATGCCCAGCTCGAGCTGGACGCGCGGCGCGCCAAGTACCTCGAGCTCTTCGACCTGGCGCCGGTGGGCTATCTCACCCTGAGTGACCAGGGCATCGTCGGCGACGCCAACCTCACGGCCGCGCGCCTGCTGGGCGTGGAGCGGCAACTGCTCGTCGGGCAGCCGTTCAGCGCCTTCGTCCTCCCGCCTGACCGGGACGCGTACTACGTGCATTTCCTCAAGCTCGTGAAGACCGAGGCGCCGCAGACCTGCGAGCTGCGCCTCCAGCGCCTCGGCGACGAGCCCTTCTGGGCGCGCCTCGAGTCGCAGCCGCAGGGCGGCGCCGACGGCGACGAGCCCTTCCGCTACCACCTGACCTTCACCGATGTCCACGAGAGAGTCACGGCCGAGGAGTCCCTGAGGCGCTCCGAGCGCGCGCTTCAGTCAACCGTCGATGGACTTGCGGCCACCATCGCCCTGCTGGACGAGCGCGGCACGATCGTGCTCGTGAACCAGCCCTGGCGCGACTTCGCCGAGCACAACGGCCTCACGGCCGACGCTGTCTTCGTGGGCACGAACTATCTCCGCGTTTGCGACCAGGCCACCGGCGCATACTCCGAGGGGGCGGCCCAGTTTGCCGCAGGCATCCGGGCGGTCCTTTCCGCGGAGACGGACGCGTACTCCATGGAGTATCCGTGCGATGCGCCCGACAAGAAGCGCTGGTCCGCCGGACGTGTCACGGCGTTCCCGGGCGAAGGACCGCGGCACGTGGTGGTCGCGCATGTGGACATCACCGAGCGCAAGCAGGCCGTGGAGGCGCTGCGCGAACGGGAGGCCGTCTTCAGGAGCGTCGTCGAGCAGGCCGGCGATGCCATCGGCTTGGTCGACGTCGCGACGGGCCGCTTTGTCGAGCTCAACGACGCGGCCTGCCGCAACCTGGGCTACAGCCACGACGAGCTCATGTCGCTGAGTCTCGCCGACATCGACCTGCAGTGGCCGGGGGAGGGCATCGTCCCGGCGCTGGCCGAGCTGCAGGCGACGGGCGGGAATGAGTTCGAGACGCGCCATCGTCGCAAGGACGGCGAGATCCGCGATGTGCGCGTCACCGCGAGCCTGATCGACGTCGCCGGGCGCGCCCTGTTCTCCGCGATCTGGTCGGACATCACCGAACGCAAGCGCGCCGAGGAGGAGCTGGCGGGCCACCGGCAGCGACTGGAGGAGCTGGTGGCCGAGCGTACCGAGGAGCTCGGCGAGGCCAACCGCATCCTCGCGACAGGGGTCGCCGAGGTGGCGCGCTGGCGGCAGAACTTCGACACCTTCTTCAACACCATCGACGACCTGCTCTTCGTGCTCGATGCGGACGGCACTATGATCCACGTCAACGAGACCGTCTGTCGCCGCCTGGGCTACTCAGAGGCGGAGCTCCTCGGGCGGCCGGTCCTCGACGTGCATCCACCGCTGCGCCGCGAGGAGGCCGGGCGCATCGTCGCGGCGATGCTCTCCGGGGAGGCCGACTTCTGCCCGGTGCCGGTGGTCACCAAGGGCGGCGCCGAGATCCCCGTCGAGACCCGCGTCGTGCCCGGCGTGTGGGACGGAGAGCCGGCGCTCTTCGGGGTGACCAAGGATGTGTCGGCACTGAAGCTCTCGGAAGAGAAGTTCCAGCGGCTGTTCCACGGCAACCCCGCCCTGATGGCGGTGACCAGTCTGCCGGAGCGCATCTACACAGACGTCAACGAGGCCTTCCTCAGCGCTCTCGGCTACTCCCGCGAGGAGGTCCTCGGGCGTACCGCGACCGAGCTGGGCCTCTTCATCGAGCCGGAACAGCAGCGCGAGCTGGCGGAGCAGATGCAGGCGCGGGGCCGCGTCGCCGACCGCGAGCTCAAGGTCCGGCGCAAGGACGGCACAATCCTCGAAGGCCTCTTCTCCGGGGAGATCATCGAGAGCCGGGGGCAGCAGTACTTTCTCACCGTCATGATCGACCAGACCGAGCGCAAGCTGGCCGAG
>CAIOZS010000114.1 GCA_903862845.1 uncultured Thermoleophilia bacterium | reverse complement strand
GCGAAGGCCGCCGGCCGCAAGGGCTGAGCCGGCGGCCCGAGGCTTCTCGCGGAGGGCGTGCCGCGCGAGCACCTGCTGTACGTGAAACGCGATCGCGGTCGGCGCCGCCATCGCCCAGGTGGTTCCGGCCCCGCGCCGGCTCCTCGGGCTCGAGGAGCGCCGCGCGACGGTCACGTCAGAATGGCGCTCAGCCTGTGCCGCTCCCGTGCAACCGCGCGGCGAGCCCGGCAAGCGCCAGGTCTCGAGACTCCTCCCGCGAGTCGCCGGCGGCAAGCCACCCGGAATCGAGCTCGGCGGCGCTGATGACGCGACCGTACAGCGCCGGCGCGGCGACGTAGTGGGCGCTGCGGCCGGCGCCCCTGCTCTGCAGCAGACCGGATGCCACGAGCTTGCCGAGGTCGTGCGCAGCGGTCACGCCGGAGACGTCGGCCACCGTGCGGTAGTACCTGTTGGTGACCTCGCGGGCGAAGAAGGCGTCGTAGAGACCGTGGGTCGCGCGCTCGTGCAGGCGCAGATCGTGGACGGCGATATCTTCGAGCACCGTCCACAGCGCTCTCTCTGTCGCGTTGCGCAGCGACAGCGCCTCGACCTGCGTGGCCTGGGCGCGGACGTGCGCCTCGACAAAAGCGCTGACGTCGGTGCCCGGATCCCATTCGCTGCCGAGGCACTCGAAGGCCCGGTAGTAGTCCTCAGCATGGCGGCCCCACCATTCCTCGAGGCTGGTGAACTGCGGCATCCGGTAGCCGCCGCGGTACATCGCGAGAGAGGCGGCGATGCGCGCCATGCGGCCGTTGCCGTCCTTGAACGGATGGATGCCGGCCAGCGAGACGTGCACGACGGCCGCCTGGATCGCGGCCGGCTCGTCGCCGGCGTCGGCCCAGGCGCAGAGCTCGTCTGCGAGCGTCGGCACGGCCTCCGCCGGCGGCGGCAGGTAGACACGCCGGCCTGAGGCTTGGTTTGTGAGCCAGTTCTGGCCGTCGCGGAGGCGCCCGGCGCCGCTGCTGTAGGAGCCGGCGAGCACCCGGTGATGGGCGGCGAGCAGCAGCTCGCTCTGCCACGCGAAAGCGCTTGCGTCGGCGCGAGCGAGCACGAGGTGCATCGCGTCGCGGTAGCCGGCGACCAGATCGGCGTCGGCTGCGCTGACGCCCGCCGGCCGGTCGCCGGCGAGGATGCGACGCGCCTCGTCGACAGTCACGGCGATGCCCTCAAGCATCGTCGAGGCGGCCGTCGCTTCGGCTTCAAGGTCACGACGCGTGCGCCCCTTCCAGATGCGGGGGATGGGGCCCTGCGCGTCGAGCCGCTCACGGAGCTCTGCGATGCGCGCGAGGGCGGCAAAGGTCGCGTCTGTCAGCCGGTATCGGTACACGTCGACTCCCAAGCCGTGCGATCAACCACATGAACACTAACGTGATTATATGATTAATCGTGAAGGGGGTCGAGCGACGCCTCCTCTTCGACGCCGCCCGTCGGGCGCTTCGTGCTCCCTCGCGCCGTGCGATAGACTTGCGCTCGTGCGCTACTACATCACCACCCCCATCTACTACGTCAACGGCGAGCCCCACCTGGGGCACGCCTACACGACCATCGCCGCCGACATCCTGGCGCGGTATCACCGTCAGAAGGGCGACGACGTCTTCTTTCTCACCGGCGTCGACGAGCACGGCAACAAGGTGGCGCAGGCCGCGGCCGAGCGCGGCCTCACGCCGCGGCAGCACGTCGACCAGCTGGCGCCCAAGTTCCGCCGCCTTGCCGAGCGGTTGGGCGCCACCAACGACTTCTTCATCCGCACCACCGACGCGGAGCACGAGGCCTTCGTGCAGCAGTTCGTGGAACGCATGAAGGCCGCCGGCGACATCGAGAAGCGCTCCTACGGCGGGCTCTACTGCACGGCCTGCGAGGGTTTCTGGTACGAGCGCGACCTCGTGGACGGCAAGTGCCCGGACCACGGCCTCGAGCCGGTCTGGCTGGAGGAAGAGAACTACTACTTCCTGCTCAGCAGGTACCAGGATCGGCTGGCCGAGATGTTCCGCGCGAACCCTGACTTTGTGAAGCCCAGGTCGCGCTACAACGAGGCCCTGTCGTTCATCGAGCAGGGCCTCGACGACATCAGCATCAGCCGCTCCAGCATCACCTGGGGCGTGCCCGTGCCGTGGGACCCGGAGCAGGTCATCTACGTGTGGGTCGACGCGCTCATCAACTACCTGTCGGCGCTCACCTACGCGCGCCCCGGCGAGGATCTCGTCGAGCGCTACTGGCCGGCGGTGTTTCACCTGCTCGCCAAGGATATCCTCAAGTTCCACGCCGTCATTTGGCCGGCGCTGCTCCTGAGCGCCGGCTATCCGTTGCCCACCGGTGAGTTCATCCACGGCTACCTGCTCATGGGCGGCGCGAAGATGAGCAAGACGCGCGGCAACGTGCTCGACCCCTTCGTCGTGATGGACCAGTACGGCATCGACCCGCTGCGCTTCTACCTCATGCGCGAGGTCGCGCTCGGCCAGGACGGGGTGATCAGCCTCGAAGGCTTCGAGGGCCGCTACAACAGCGAGCTCGCCAACGAGCTCGGCAACCTCGTGAGCCGCAGCGTCAGCATGATCGGCAAGTATCGCGACGGGCGCATCCCGGCGGCGCCGGCGGACGCGGTGCTGCGCGACGTGGCGGCCGAGGGAGAGGCGATGGTGCGCGCCTCCGGCGCGCACTACGATGCCGTCGAGGTCACGGCCGCCGTCGAGACCGTGTGGGAGTACGTGCGGCGCCTCAACCGTCTGGTCGAAGAAGAGGCGCCCTGGAAGCTCGCCAAGGACGAGGCGCAGGCCGACCGCCTCGACATGGTGCTCCACGGGCTGGCGGCCGGCCTGCGCCTCGTGGCGCTGGCCGTCTATCCGGTGATCCCCGGCACCGCCGAGGAGATCCTGAGGCGCCTCGGCCAGGCGCACGGCGCCGCAGATCTGCTGCTCGAGAAGGCGACGTGGGGCGGGCTGACGCCGGCCACGGTCGTCGTGGGTGCGCCGCTCTTCCCGCGCATCGAGGCCGGCGCCTGAGGCCGGCGCCCAGTGCCTCGGGAGCCACGCCGCACCCTGGGCGCCGCGCCGGCGCCGACCACTGCGTGAGCCCATGACGCTCATCGACTCCCACTGCCACCTGGAGATGCTGGACGATCCCGCTTGGGCCGTGGAGCAGGCGCGCGAGGCCGGCGTGGAGACCATCGTCAGCATCGGCATCGATGCGGCCAGCTCGAGGCTCGCGATCGGCTTCGCCGAGCGCCTCGCGGGCGTGCATGCGACCGTCGGCCTGCATCCGCACGACGCGGGCAGCCTGGGCGACGCGCTGCTCGGCGAGCTCGAGGAGCTCGCCGCGCACCCGCGCGTCGTCGCCGTCGGCGAGTGCGGCCTCGACTTCTATCGCGACCTGTCGCCGCGCGACGCCCAGCGCCGGGCTTTCAGCGCGCAGATCGAGCTGGCCCGGCGGGCCGGCCTGCCGCTCGTCGTCCACGTGCGCGAGGCCGGCGACGAGGCCATGGCGCTGCTGGCCGACGAGGCCGGCGACCTGGCGGTCGTCATGCATTGCTTCTCTCTGCCGCAGTACGTGGACGAGTGCAACGCGCGCGGCTACTACGCGAGCTTCGCCGGCAACGTGACCTACAAGAACGCCGGCGAGCTGCGCGCCGCCGCCGCGCGCGTCCGCGAGGACCGACTCATGGTCGAGACCGACGCGCCGTTCCTCAGCCCTGTGCCGAACCGCGGCAACAGCAACGTGCCGGCCTGGGTTGTGCACACCGCCGCCGTGGTCGCCGAGGCGCGCGGCTGGGACGCGGCGCGCGCCGCCGCGGTCACGACGGCCAACGCGCGCCGCGTCTTCGCGCTCCCGGAAGGCGGGTGAGCGTGGCCGCACGCCCGACAGGCCGCGCGCGAAGGCCGGCCGCCTCGCGCGGCGACGGGCAGGCCGCGGGCGACCGCACGCGCCCCCCGCGGCCGCACGCTCTGCACCGCTACGGCCAGAACCATCTTGTCGATGGCAACATCCTGCGCGCCATCGTGAAGCAGGCGGCGGTCGGCCCCGACGACGTGGTCCTGGAGGTCGGGGCCGCCGACGGGCAGCTCACGCGGCCACTGCTGGAGCGGGCGCGGCTCGTGCACGCCTTCGAGATCGACCACCGCTACGCATCGCGGCTGGCGAAGCTGGCCGCTGAGCATGCAAACCTGGCCGTGCATCCCGGCGACGCTCTCAAGCAGGACCTCGCGACGCTCGACCCGCCGCCCACGGCACTGGTCGCCAACCTCGCCTACAACATCGCCATCCCCCTGATCATGACCACCATCGCCGGGCTTCCGCAGCTTTCGCGCTGGGCGGTGATGGTGCAGAAGGAGCTCGGCGAGCGCCTGTTCGCGGCGCCGTCGACGAAGGCTTACGCGGCCGTCTCGGTGCTGACGCAGCTCGCCTGCCGCCGCGAGGAGGTCCGTGCGGTGCCGCCGGCCGCCTTCCGCCCGCAGCCGCGCGTGGATTCCAGCTTCATCACCTTCGTCCGGCGGGCGCCCGCCGTGGCGGGGACGGCCGCGGCGGCCGGTCAGGCGGCGCCGCTGCTCACGGCCGCCGAGTACGCGGCCATGGACCAGCTCGTGCGCCGCGCCTTCGGCCAGCGGCGCAAGGTGCTCACCAACACGCTGGCCGGCGCGGCGCGCGCCGGGGTCACGCTGTCGCGCGACGACGTCTTGCGCGCCCTCGAGGGGCTCGGGCTGAGCCTGGCGGCGCGCCCGGAGGAGCTGGCGCCGCCGCAGTGGGTGGCTCTGGCGCAGGCGTTGGCCTGGCCCATGGGCGCGGGCGGAGGCGGAGAGTCCGCGTGAGGACGGCGCATCTCACGGAGGGCGGGCGATGAGCGCGGGCGACGACGGTTTCTCTGCTGCGACCGAGGTCATGGCGCCGGCGAAGCTGAATCTGGCGCTGCTCGTCGGGCCGCGGCGTCCCGACGGCTTCCACGAGATCGCCTCGCTGATGGTCCCCGTGACGCTCGCCGACCGCGTGCTCGTGGAGCGTACGCCGGGGGCCGGGCTGGACGTCGCCTGCGACGTGGCGCCCGGCGAACAGAATCTTGCTGCCAAGCTGGTGCGCGAGCTGGAGGCGCGCCTGGAGCGCCCCCTTGAGGTGCGCGTCACGATCGAGAAACACGTGCCGCACGGGGGTGGCCTTGGAGGCGGCAGCTCCGACGCCGCCGCCACACTGATCGCCCTCGAGCGGCTGTTCGCGCTTGAGCTGTCGGCGCGGCTGCGCCACGACGTGGCCGCGGCCGTGGGCTCCGACGTGCCCTTCTTCCTCTGGCCCGGTCCGCAGCTCGTGATGGGCAGAGGCCTGCTCCTCAAGGAGGTGACGCTCCCCGACCTGCATCTCGTGATCGCCATTCCCGATCTCGGGCTGAGCACGGCGGCCGTGTACCGCTGGCGCGACGAAGACGCGGCGACGACGCTCAAGGAGTTCGTGCCGCGGGCGCGCCTGCTGTCGGCGCGCGTGCAGGCGGCGCAGACGGTGGAAGACGTCGCCGCTCTCGTCCACAACGATCTCGAGGCGAGCGTGACGGCGCGCGAGCCCGCAGTGGCCGAGCTGCGCGACCGCCTGTCCGCCGCGGGCGCGCTCGTAGCGGCCATGACGGGCAGCGGCGCCGCGGTGTTCGGTCTGTTCGCGAACGCGGAGGCGGCGAGCAGGGCGCGGGCGGCGCTGGCGCCCTCCCGCGCCTGGTGCGTCAGCGATCTGCAGCCGGCCGCGCCGCGCCGCCCGCGCCCGGGGTGATACAATGCCGTGCCGCTGTGCGGCGCGCGGCGCGGCGCCCTCCGGCGCCCCGGTCGTCCGGCGCTGGGGCGTAGCCAAGTGGTAAGGCACCGGGTTTTGGTCCCGGCATCCGGAGGTTCGAATCCTCCCGCCCCAGCCACATCCAGACGCGCGGACGGCACCCGCGACCATCACGTCCGTCAGGTGACAGAGATGACCGACAGAGCAACAGGCAAGCGCCCACCGCTGGCCGTCGTGATCCTCGCGGCCGGCCTCGGCACGCGCATGAAGTCAGACGTCCCCAAGGTCCTGCACGAGGTGTGCGGCCGGCCCATGCTCGCCTACGTCATCGATGCCGCGCTCAGCATCTCGCCGGAGCGCATCGTCGTGGTGACGGGCCCCGACCACGACCGGATCGCCGAGATCCTGCCGGTGGGCTGCGAGCGCGCCGTGCAGGAGGAGCGCAACGGCACCGGCGACGCCGTGCGCGCCGGCCTCAAGCCGCTGGCCGGCTTCGAGGGCGACGTGATGGTGCTGTACGGCGACGTGCCGCTGGTGCACGGCGACTTCGTCGCCGGCCTCTTCCAGCGGCACCTCGAAGCCGACGCCGCGGCCACACTTACTACCGTGCGCCTCGACGATCCCGCCCACTACGGGCGCATCGTGCGCGACGCCGACGAGCGCGTGGCGCGCATCGTCGAGTTCAAGGATGCTTCCCGGGGCGAGCGCGAGATAGAAGAGATCAACGTGGGCCTCTACGTGTTTCGCAGCGACGCGCTGCGCCCGGCTCTGGCGCGGCTGGGCGGCGACAACGCGCAGGGCGAGCTGTACCTCACCGACGTCGTGCACCTGCTCATCGACGCCGAGCACACCGTCGCCGCCTTCGAGAGCGACGACGAGGAGATGTGCATGGGCGTCAACTCGCGCGTCGAGCTGGCGCTCGTCAATGCCGCCATGCGCTGGCGGCTGCTGGAGCGTCTCATGCTCGCCGGCGTCACCGTTGAGGATCCCGACACCACGTTCGTGGACTGGGGCGTCGAGGTCGGGCGCGACACGTTCATCGGCGCCAACACGCACCTGCTCGGACGCACCACCGTGGGCGCCGCCAGCGAGATCGGCCCCGGCGCGTTTCTCCGCGACGCCTTCGTCGGCGACCGCGCCCGCGTGGTGAGCTCGCACCTCTATGAGTGCGTGATCAGCTCGGGCTGCAGCGTCGGCCCGTTCGCCTACATCCGCCCCAACACGGTGCTCGCCGAGGGCGCCAAAGCCGGCACCTTCGTCGAGATCAAGAACAGCCGCATCGGTGAAGGCAGCAAGGTGCCGCACCTCAGCTACGTCGGCGACGCCGTGGTGGGCCGGCACAGCAACATCGCCGCCGGCAACATCACGGCCAACTTCGACGGCTTCGAGAAGCACGCCACGACCATCGGCGACAACGTGCGCACCGGCAGCGACACGACGATCGTGGCGCCGGTCACCATCGGCGATGGCGCCTTCACGGCGGCCGGCTCGG
Source organism: uncultured Thermoleophilia bacterium (assembly GCA_903862845.1). Taxonomy (GTDB): domain Bacteria; phylum Actinomycetota; class Thermoleophilia; order UBA2241; family UBA2241; genus CAIXSE01. The sequence continues at coordinate 10,557 of CAIOZS010000114.1, read as the reverse complement.
TGATCACGCGCGACGTGCCGCCCGGAGCGCTCGGCGTCGCGCGCGGCAAGCAGGAGAACATCGACGGCTACGCCGCGCGCCGCGCCGCGCGGCGACTGCGGGAGCAAGCGGAGGAGGACGCCCATTAGCCGCCGCAGGTGGGCTAACGAGGGGGGCACGGTAGGTGCACCGCTCACTAGCCGCCGCAGGTGGGCCAGGGAGCGGCGAGCCGAAGGGCACCGCGCCCTGAGCTCTTCGGGCCGGGCCTCCCCCGTCTGGTACAATCTCGTTTCGGCCGGAAGCCCATCAAGGAAGGGGACGTGGTGGCTGAGTCTTCCTGCTGCGTGACCACCTCGCAGAAGCGCCTCATGGTCTTCTCGGGACGCAGCAACCCCGTGCTCGGCGAGAAGATCGCCGAGAAGCTGGGCATCAACTTGGGCGGCGTGCTGCTCAAGACCTTCGCCAACGGCGAGATCTACGCGCGCTTCGACGAGAGCATCCGAGGGGCCGACGCCTTCATCGTGCAGTCGCCCAAGGACCGGCTCAACGACGAGGTCATGGAGCTGCTCATCATGATCCAGGCGGCGCGGCTCGCCTCGGCGCGCCGCATCACCGCGGTCATGCCGTATTACCCGTACTCCCGGCAGGACAAAAAGAGCGCCGCCCGCGAGCCCATCACGGCGCGCCTCATTGCCACCTTGCTTGAAGCGGCGCGCGTCGACCGCGTGCTCTCCATGGACCTTCACCAGGGCCAGATCCAGGGCTTCTTCGAGATCCCCGTCGACCACATGACGGCGGTGCCCATGTTGGCCGACTACTTCCGCTACAAGGATCTTGGCGACACGCCGCTGGTTGCCGTCTCGGCCGATGCCGGCGGCGTCAAGCTCGCCAAGCGCTTCATCAGCCGCCTGCCGGGTACCGACCTCGCGGTGCTCACCAAGATGCGCCCCGAGCACAACCGCGCCGAAACCATGCACTTCATCGGCGACGTGCGCGACAAGATCGCCGTCATCGTCGACGACATGATCGACACGGCGGGGTCCGTCACCACCGCCGTCGACACGCTGTACGAGAACGGCGCCAAGGAGGTCTACGTCACCGCCACCCACGGCGTCTTCAGCGGGCCCGCCTTCGAGCGCATCCGCGAGTCGCCGGTCAAGGAGGTCGTGGTCACCGATACGCTGCACGTGGAGATCGGCCCCGAGGACACCAAGGTGAAGGTCCTCAGTATCGCCGACATCCTTGCCCGCACCATCAAGAACGTGTTCGAGGACGAGTCGGTGAGCGAGCTGTTCGCCGGCGAGAATCAGCTCTTCTAGCAGGAGACGACCAATGGACAAAGTCAGCATCGTCGTGCAGCCGCGCGACGTCACCGGCAGCCGCGCCACCCGGCGCCTGCGCAAGACCGGGCTCATCCCCGGCGTGCTCTACGGCCACGGCAAAGAAGCGACCATGTTCGCCGTCGACCCTCGCGCGCTGCGCGCCGCGCTCTCCACGGGCGCCGGCACGCACGCCGTCCTCGCGCTCACTGTCGAGGGCCACAAGCGCGCCCACCACGCGATCATCAAAGACATGGAGCTTGACCCCGTCAAGAGCACGCTCACGCACCTCGATCTCCAGGAGATCCGCCTCGACGAGACCATCGAGACCACGGTGGCCGTGCACTTCGAGGGCGAGGCCAAGGGCGTGAAGGACGGCGGCATGCTCGACGAGTCCACCCGCGAAGTCACCGTCAAGGGCCTGGTCACGGCTATCCCCGAGCACCTCGTGCTCGACATCAGCGAGATGGACATCAACGACACCGCCAAGGTCGGCGACCTGGTCGTGCCCGAGGGCCTCGAGATCGTCGACGACCCCGAGCAGGTGCTGTGCTCGGTGCTGCCGCCGCGCAAGGTCGAGGAAGAGGCCGAAGAAGGCGCCGTGGAGGCCGTGGAGAGCGTCGCCGGAGCCGAGCCCGCGATCGTCGGCAAGGGCGACAAGGAGGAGGCGGCGGGCTGACCGCCGCCTCACAGCGGGCCGCCTGACCGGCAGGCGTCGTGGCCGTCTTTCGCCCGCAGCACAACGTGGACTCTCTGATCGTCGGCCTCGGCAACCCCGGGCCGGCGTACGAGGGCACCCGCCACAACGTCGGCTACCAGGTCGTCGAGGAGCTGGCCCGCCGCCACGGGTTTGCCAAGGCAAAGCGCGGCTTCGACGGCCGCTGCGCCGAAGGCGCTATCGGCGGCCGTCCCGCGTTGCTGCTGCAGCCCACGACCTTCATGAACGACTCGGGCCGCAGCGTCGCCGCCGCCGTGCGCGCCCTGAAGGTTCCGCTCGAGCGCGTTCTGGTCGTGCACGACCACATCGATCTGCCGTTTGGCCGCCTGCGGCTCATGGAGGGCGGCGGCAGCGGCGGCCACAACGGCCTCAAGAGCATCAGCGGGCTGCTCGGGCCGGGCTACGTGCGCCTGCGCGTGGGCGTCGACCGGCCGCCGAGCTCCGACCCGGACGTGGTCGCCGACTACGTGCTCAGCCGCTTCGGCGAGAGCAAGGCCGAGGTGACCGGGCTCCTCGGCGCCTCGGCCGACGCCGTGGAGCTATGGCTGCACGACGGCCTGGAGGAAGCTGCCAACCGGATAAACAGCCGCGAACGCTGACACGGGGTGCTGGCGCAGCACCGGCGTCACGCGGATCTGGCGGGCCCCCGAGAGGCTGGTCGCCGCGAGCATCTCCACGATGTCGTCCTGGGCTGCGGTGGCGTTGGCCCAGCTCACGGACCCCCCGTTGACGAGGATCGAGTAGCCCACCAGGCGGTCGTTGGCGCTCGTCACGAACCCCGACAGGCAGACCGCGATGTTGAGCGTGCCGGTCTTGGCGTGCGCATTGCCTGCTGCGGCCGTGCCGCGCATGCGGTCCTCCAGAGTCCCGTCTACGCCGGCGATGGCCAGCGCGTCGTAGAAGTCGGCGTAGTCCTGCTCCTGACGGGCCGCGCCGAGGATGCGCACGATGTCTCTGGCCGTGAGCCTGTCCTCGTAGCTCAGGCCGGAGCCGTCGAGCAGTCGGTAGGAGGCGGGATCCAGACCAATGGCGGCGAGATTGGCGCGCGACACCTCGAGGCCGGCCGCGGTGCTCCCCTCCTCGAAGAAGTCTTTGCCGAGCCCCTTGAGCAGTGTCTCCGCAAAGAAGTTGTCGCTTTCCTTGTCCATATGCTTGAGCAGCGCTCTCAGCGGCGCCGAGAACTGCTGCTTGAGCAGACGCGCGCCGGTCGGGACCGTGCCCGCCCCAGGTCTGCCGGTGACCTTGATGCCTTTGGCGCGGAGCGCCTCGGTGAGCAGCTTCGCCGCATACGTGGGCGGGTCTTTGACGCGATTGCCGTTGTCCAGGCTCTCGTTGCCCGTGAGGGCCGACAGCGGCCCGCACTCGAGCTGCAGGCCGGGCTTCCAGGACGGGCCCGTACGCTTCACGTCGAACCAGCTCTCGTCGCCCAGCACGCGGCCCACGACCTTGTGAACCTTGAGGGTGCGCAGGCGCTTCGCGAACGACTCGAAGGAGGCTGTGGTGAGATGGAGCTCGTCGCGCTGGTACGAGAGCGTCGACAGGCTGGGGTCGCCGAAACCCTTCAAGTAGAGGTCCCCGTAGATGACGCCGCCGTAGACCGGCACGCCGGGGCCGTAGAGCTCCGTCTTGAAACGGTGCTCGGGTCCCCATCTGCCCAGGGCCGAAGACGTCGTCACGAGCTTCATGTTGGAGGCGGGGGCCAGGCGCGTGTCGGGGTGGCTCGCGGCGACCTGCCGCGCGGCGTCGAAGTCCCAGATGTACACGCCGGTGTCGGCGCCGGCGACGCCGTGCTCTTGCAGGATGGAGGAGATCGCCGAGGAGACGTCGGCCGCGGCCAGCGCGACGAAGCACAGCACCGCAGCCGCGTATCGCCGCCGCTTCACGTTGAGTCTCCCATCACAGTGAACATCCTACGACGAGCCGCGCCCTCGACGGTAGCGCGGGCGACCTGCCGGCCGCGCGCGGACGGGCCGCCGGGGTTGACTCGCGGCCCGCGGACGGCGATAAGAAGAGGGATGGACGATCTGCTCCACGCATCGAGGACGAGCGCCAGGGTTGCCGCCACATGAGTCTCCGCGCATCTGCGGCGCTTCGCTGGCTGGTCGTCGCGCTGGTCGCGGCCCTGTGCGCCGCGCTTCCCGGCGCCGCCCCGGTTGGAGCGTCTCAGGGCGACGCTCCGTCGGCGGGCATCCTGCCGTGGGACGCCGCCCCCCCCTATCCCGCCTACTACGACCTCCGCGATCACGGCAAGGTCACTCCCGTGCGTTCTCAGGACAACTACAGCACCTGCTGGATCCACTCGGCCATGGCATCGCTCGAATCCTGCCTGCTGCCGGGCGCGCTGTTCGACTTCTCCGAGAACAACCTCGCCAACCACATGGGCTCCGTCCTCGACTTCGAGGGACGCTCCGACGCGCGCCTGTCGACGGCCTACTGCGCGCGCTGGGACGGCCCGGTGCTGGAGCGCGACGACCCGTATCCGCGCAAGGGCCGGTCGCCGGAGGGGCTGCGCGCGGTGCGGCACGTGCAGGAGGTGCTGTACCTGCCGGACCGCGCGTCGCCGCTCGACAACGACGCGCTCAAGTGGGCCGTGAGCACCTACGGCGCTGTGGACACGGCCATGGCGTTCGAAGGCGACTACCACAACAGCGAAACCTTCGCCTACTACTCCCCGAGGGCCGGCCTCCTGCTCGATCACCGCGTAACCTGCGTGGGCTGGGACGACGGTTTCCCCGCGTCGCGGTTCAAGAATGTGCCTCCCGGCGACGGCGCCTTCCTCATCAAGAACAGCTGGGGCACCGACTGGGGCGACGCCGGGTACTTCTGGATCTCGTACTACGACGCCAACTACGGTCAGGGCATGGCCGTGTTCAACGGCGCCGAGAGCGCGGACAACTACGACGCCATCTACCAGTACGATGCGCTCGGCTGGTCTCGCAGCCTCGGCTTCGGCACCGACACCGCCTGGTTCGCGAGCCGGTTCCACTGCGCGGGCAGCGGCACGGTCCGCGCCGTGAGCTTCTACACGACGGTGCCAGGCAGCTCCTATGAAGTACGCGTCGCCGGCCGCGTCGCGGATGTCGCCGCCGCTCCCGTGGCGGCCGCCGGGGACGTCACGGTCGGCGGCTACCACACCGTGACGCTGCTGACCCCGGCCGCGGTCGCCGACGGCAGCGTGTTCGTGGTCGCCGTCAGGCTCACGTCGCCGGGTCGCGACGATCCCATCCCGCTCGAGGCGCCGGGGGATCTCATCTCCCCGCGGGCGGCCCGCGGCCAGTCCTACATCAGCCCCGACGGCGTGTCCTGGAAAGACCTGACGACGCGCCCGGGCTTCGCCGCCGCGAACGTCTGCCTCAAGGCCTTCGTCGACTCTTCGACGGGCCGCGACGTGCGCCCCCCGCAGGCCCGCGTGTGGAGTGCGAAGACGCGGGCGCGCGGCACCGCGGAGGTGCGCTTCGGCCTCAGCGACCCGGCGTTCTCGTGCGCCAGCGCTGTGGTCACCCTCGCAGTCGTGAGGGCGAACGGCAAGGTGCTGGCGAGCACGCGTTTCCCGGCCTTTCAGGTCGGTGAGCAGGGCGTGTGGAGCTTCCCTTGCGACCTGCAGGCGGGCAGCTATGCGCTGGTCGCGCGAGCCTACGACGTCGCCGGCAACAGGCAGAGCGGATCGGCCCGCGCCATGCTGCGCGTCGCCCCGGGCGCGGCCCCGGCCGGCCTGCTCGCGAGGCGCTGAGCCGCCGCCCGGCCCGGCCCGGGTCGGGTACAATCTGTGGCGGCCGCCCGTCGCCAACGAGCCGGGGCATCGGCTCGGCTGTCGAAGTCCAGGCGCGCGGGGCTTTCGGCGTGCGCGAAAGGACCCTGTGTTCCTCGACTATCTGATGCAGAGCGAGGCCTTCGAGTCGGCGGCGCCGCGGCTCCGCCGCGGCGCCGGGATCTACGCCCCGAGCTTCTACGCGTCCTACGTTCTGGCGGCGGCGCTGCGCGCCGACGGCGACGGGGGGCGCCTTGTCGTCGCCCCCGACGGCGAGGCGGCCACCCGCCTGGCCGCCGACCTCTCCCTGTATCTCGATCGGGAGGTGCCCGTACTGCCGGCGCGCGGCGTGCTCTACGGAGCCGACGTGGCGCCGGCGGCGCACGTGGTGGGCGAGCGCCAGCAGGCGCTCGCCGCCCTGGCGGGCGGCGGTGTGGTCGTCGCCGAGGCCGCGGCGCTGCTCGAGCGCTTCCTGCCGCTGGAGCTGCAACCACGGCCGCTCGTGCTCACGCCCGGCGACGAAGTCTCTTTCGATGCGGTCGTCACTCAGTTTGCGACGCTGGGCTACGAGCGCGTCGAGCAGGTGCGCGGGCGCGGCGAATACGCCGTGCGCGGCGGCCTTATCGATGCCTATCCGGCGCTCGGCGACCCGCTGCGCGTCGAGCTCTGGGGCGATGAGGTGGAGAGCCTGCGCACCTTCTCGGTGTACTCGCAGCGCAGCAGCGGCACTCTCGAAGAAGCGACTGTCTACGCTGCGTTCGAGGCCGACACCACTCTGCCGGAGTACGAGACGGGCCTGCACCAGGCGCTCGCCGCCTGGGAGCGCGAGGGCAGGGAGGAGGCGCCGGATGAGCTCTTCCGGCGCGCCGGGGTGCGCGCCCTGGCGGCGCTCGCCGGCCGCTTCACGACCGTTGCCGACGTGCTTGCCGCCGCCGGCCTCGCCACGGCCGTCTTCAACCCCGACGAGACGTACCGGGCGCTGGCCGAGCTGGACGCCGAGGTCGGCATGGCGGTAGAGGGCGCGGGAGCCCGCGAGCGGCTCTACGTGCCGCTCGCCGCCGCCCGCGCGCTCCTCGCCGGCGCCCTGCAGGTGGACCTCGTGCAGCGCGACCAGCCGCTGCAGTTCAACGCTTCGCGGCCGCTGTTCGCGGCGCGCGACATCGCCGGCGCCGAGCGCGACCTTCAGCGCCTCGTGCGCGACGGCTATCGCGTCTTCATCGTTTTCCGTCACGAGGGCGAGGCGGAGCGCGCCACCAACCGTCTGCGCAGCCTGCGCGCCGAAGTCGTGAGCCGCGAGCTGCTGGCCCGCGGCGGCCTCGCCGCCGCGGGCCTCTACTTCCTCGCGGCCCCCCTGCGCGAGGGCTTCGTCGTCGCCGACCTGAAGCTGGCCGTGGTCAACGAGCGCGCGCTGCTGCGCGCCGCGCCGCGCGAGCGGCGTTTCGCCGGCACGCGGCTCACGACGTTCTTCGACGTGCGCCCCGGCGACTACGTCGTCCACGAGGACCACGGCATCGCCCGTTTCGGCGGCATCGAGACGCGCACGGTCGCCGGCGTCACGCGTGACTACCTGCTCCTTGAGTTCAGGGGCGACGACCGCGTCTTTGTGCCCCACGACCAGATCGGCAAGGTCAGCCGCTACATCGGCGCGAGCGGCGCGGCGCCGTCGCTCGACAAGCTGGGCGGCACGCACTGGCAGACGGTCAAGACGCGTGCCCGGCGGGCCGTCGTGGAGATGGCCGGCGAGCTGCTGGAGCTCTACGCCTCTCGCCAGGCTATCCCGGGCTTCGCCTTCCCGCCCGACGGCGAGCTCACGCGGCGGCTCGAGGACGCCTTCGCCTACGAAGAGACCGAGGACCAGGTAGAGGCCATTGACGAGGTCAAGAACGACATGGAGGCGGCGCATCCTATGGACCGCCTCATCTGCGGCGACGTGGGCTACGGCAAGACCGAAGTGGCTTTGCGCGCCGCCTTCAAGGCCGCCGAGGCCGGCAAGCAGACGCTGGTGCTGGTGCCCACGACCATCCTCGCCGAGCAACACTACATGACCTTCAGCGAGCGCTACATCGACCTGCCGGTCAAGGTCGGCATGGTCTCGCGGTTTCGCACCAACGCCGAGCAGAAGCGCATCCTCGCCGATTTCGCCGCCGGCAAGCTGGACGTGCTCGTCGGTACCCACCGCTTGCTCAGCACCGACGTGCGGCCGCACGACCTGGGGCTCGTCGTCGTCGACGAGGAGCAGCGTTTCGGGGTGCGTCAGAAGGAACTGCTGCGCACCCTCAAGCTGCAGGTCGACGTGATGAGCCTCTCGGCGACGCCCATCCCGCGGACCCTGCAGATGTCGCTGACCGGCATCCGTGACATCTCGGTGATCGAGACAGCGCCCCGCGGGCGCCACGAGATCCGCACCTACATCGGCGAGTATCGCGACGACCTCGTGCGCGTCGCCCTCGCGAAGGAGCTCGCCCGTGATGGTCAGGCGTTCTACCTGCACAACCGCGTGGAGACCATCGACCGCGCGGCCGAGCACGTGCGCGAGCTGGCGCCGTCCGCGCGCATCCTTGTCGCCCACGGGCAGATGCACGAGCGCGCTCTGGAGAAGGTGATGCTCGCGTTCCTGGCCGGCGAGGCCGACGTGCTGGTCACGACGTCGATCATCGAGAGCGGCATCGACATCCCCAGCGCCAACACGCTCATCGTGGAGCGCGCCGACATGCTCGGCCTGGCGCAGCTCTACCAGATCCGCGGGCGCATCGGGCGCAGCGACGCACACGCCTTCGCCTATCTGCTGTATCCGAGCGAGGAGCTTCTCACCAGCGACGCGGCCGCGCGTCTCACCACGCTGAGCGATCACACCGACCTGGGCGCCGGCTTCAAGATCGCCATGGCCGACCTTGAGATCCGCGGCGCCGGTAACCTGCTCGGCGACGAACAGAGCGGGCACGTGGCGGCCGTGGGCTTCGAGATGTACGCGCAGATGCTCGAAGAGGCCGTGCGCGAACTGCAGGGCGAGCAGGCCACCCTCGCGCCGCCGGTGCGCATCGACCTGGCGGTGACCGCCTACGTGCCGCCCGACTACATCGCCTACGAAGCCAGCAAGATCGACGCCCACCGGCGCATCGCCCGGGCTCGCGATCTGCGCGCGCTCGGCGACGTCAAGGCCGAGCTCAACGACCGCTTCGGGCCGCCGCCGGAGCCGGTTGAGAGCCTCCTGACCCTGCAGGCCATCCGTCTCAAGGCGGCGGAGCTCGCGGCCTCGTCGCTCGCGTACCGCGGCAAGCGCCTTCAGATCGAGGGCCTCGACCTCGACGACGCCTGGGCGGCGCGCCTTCGCGCCGCCCAGGCGCGTATCACCTACCTCAAGCAGCAACAGTCCCTCAGCGCACACCGGGAAAGCTCGGATTCACATCTCTTAATGTGGGTCGAGGCTACTCTCGATGCTATACTTGAAGCCCGTGTGTCTCACGACCAGTCCTCAATCCCCGGGAGAGAACGTCTATGAAGAAAGTCATGTTGGCTGCGGTCCTGCTCGTCCTGCTCGCGTCGGCGTTCGCGTTTGCCGCCTGCGGCGGTAACCAGGTCCCGGCCGGGGCCATTGCGTCGGTCGGCAGCGCCACCGTCACGCAACAGCAGTTCGACGAGATCTGGGCGCAGGCGAAGGCCCAATACGCGTCGCAGCAGGGCGCTCCCGCCTTCCCCAAAGAGGGTACGGCGCAGTACGACCAGCTCAAGGCAAGCATTGTCAACTACCTGGTGCAGAACGAGATCATCAAGCAGCAGGCGGCCGACATGAAGGTCACCGTCACGCCGAAGCAGATCGACGATCGTATCAAGCAGATCGTCACGCAGGTCGGCGGCCAGAAGAAGTTCGACGCGCTGCTGAAGAAGCAGGGCGTCTCCATGGATCAGCTCAGGACCCAGCTCCAGGCCCAGATGCTGCAGTCGGCGGTGCAAGCCAAGGTCGGCGAGAACGTCAAGGTCACCGAGGCGCAGATCAAGGCGTACTTCGACGACCCCGCCAACAAGGCGCAGTTCGTCGTGGCAGATGCGGTCACGGCGCGCCATGTGCTGGTGAAGACCAAGGCCGAGGCCCTCAAGGTGCAGAAGCTTCTGGCGGCGAACAACACGGACGCCAACTGGGCGAAGGTCGCCAAGCAATACTCCACCGATCCGGGGACCAAGGCCAAGGGCGGCGATCTGGGCAGCTTCACCGCCGACCGCATGGTGCCCGCCTTCTCCAAGGTCGCCTTCAGCCTCAAGCCGGGAACTGTCTCCGTGCCCGTCAAGACGCAGTACGGCTGGCACGTCATCGAGGTCACCAAGAAGACCCCAGGTTCCACCAAGACGTACGCCGAGGCCAAGGCGACGATCGAGCAGTCGCTCAAGTACGAGCTGCAGTCGAAGGCCTGGACGGCCTGGCTCGCCGCCGCCGAGACGAAGGCCGGCATCGAGTACGCAGCCGGCTTCAACCCCAAGACGCTCACCGCTTCTCCGAGCCCCAGCGGCTCGCCGGTAGCCAGCCCGTCGCCGTCGGCGACGCAGTAACGACGCCGGCCCTACGGGGCGACGCGACGCCGTCATGAGCCTGAAGCTCGTGTACATCGGCGCCGCCGCCGGTCTGGCGCCCGCAGCTTCGCTGCGGGCGCTCGCCGGCGGCGGCGCCGTCTTCGTCCCCGCCGGGCGCGACGGCGAGCTCCGCGACCTCGTCGCGGAGGGCGCCGAACCCGGCGGCGGCCGGCTTCTCGAGATCGACCCGGCTGCCGGCGCGGGCCTCGACGACCTCGCCGGCCGCGCCG
>CAIOZS010000113.1 GCA_903862845.1 uncultured Thermoleophilia bacterium | reverse complement strand
GGACAAGGAGCTCGACGTGCGCGAGCGCGGCGTCAAGGTGCTCTCGCTGTTCTTCGTCGACCGCGTGGCCAACTACCGCGACTACGACGAGGCCGGCAAGCCGGCCAAGGGCAAGTTCGCCGAGGTGTTCGAGGCCGAGCTCACGGCGCTGGCGCGCGAACCGCAGTATGCGGCGCTCGCGTGGCTCAAGGAGCCCGTCGAGCGCCTCCACAACGGCTACTTCGCGCAAGACAAGAAGGGCGTGGTCAAGAACTCGCACGAGGGCCGCGACACGGCGGCCGACAACGACGTGTACGCGCTCATCATGCAGGACAAGGAGCGGCTGCTCTCCGCCGACGAGCCGCTGCGCTTCATCTTCAGCCACTCGGCGCTGCGCGAGGGCTGGGACAACCCCAACGTCTTCCAGATCTGCACCCTCAACGAGACGCGCAGCGCTATGAAGAAGCGCCAGGAGATCGGCCGCGGCCTGCGCCTGCCGGTCGATCAGGACGGCAAGCGCGTCTTTGACGAGTCGATCAACCGACTCTACGTGATGGCCAACGAGAGCTACGAGGATTTCGCCCGCGCCCTGCAGACCGAGTACGAAGACGAGTGCGGCGTGACCTTCGGCAAGGTGCCCATCACGGCGTTCGCCAAGCTCGTGCGGGTGGTGGACGGTGGCGAGCAGCCTATCGGCCGCGCCGCCGCCGAAGCGCTGCGTGCGGCTCTCGTCGAGCAGGAGCTGCTCGACGCGGACGGCCGCATCCAGCCGGCGTTTGACCCGCGTCGCGCCGGCTTCGCGCTCGAGCTACCGCCGGCCCACCAGGAGCTGGCCCCGGCGGTCATCGATCTGCTGTCCTCGTACCAGATCGAGCGCCACATCCGCCGCGACCGCGACGAACGGGCGAACCACCTGAAGCGCGAGGTCACGCTGACGCCGGAGTTCAAGGCGCTGTGGGACCGCATCAAGCCGAAGACGACGTACCGCGTCGAGTTCGACACCGAGGTGCTCGTGCGGCGCGCCGTCGACGGCGTGAGGCGCATGCCGGCCGTCGAGAAGCCGCGCATCCGCGTCACGGCCGGCCGGCTCAGCGTCGAGAAGGGTGGCGTAGCGGCCACGGCGTCGAGCTCCGCGGAGGAGCGCGTCGAGCACGCCGGCCAGCCCATCCCCGACGTGCTCGCCTACCTGCAGAACGAGACCGAGCTCACGCGCTCGACGCTCGTGCGCATCCTGCGCGAGTCAGGCCGCCTCGGCGAGCTGTTCAACAACCCCCAGCACTTCCTCGACGCCGTGGCGGCGATCCTCAAGCACGAGCTGCACCGGCTGCTGGTAGACGGCATCAAGTACGAGCGCGTCGGGGGCGGCGGCGCCGAAGCTGAGTGGGAGATGCTGCTCTTCAAGAACGAGGAGCTGGTCAACTACCTGAGCGCGCTGCCCGTGGCGAGCTCGGTGTACGAGTACGTCGCCTACGACTCCGAGGTGGAGCGCGAGTTCGCTCGCCAGCTCGACGCGCGCGACGACATCAAGCTGTTCGTCAAGCTGCCGCGCTGGTTCGAGATCGACACACCGGTCGGCAAGTACAACCCGGACTGGGCGATCCTCAAGCAGACCGGCGGGCCGCTCTACCTGGTCCGCGAGACGAAGGGCACGCGCGACTTCCTGAAGCTGCGCACCAGCGAGGCCGACAAGGTGCGCTGCGGGCAGAGGCATTTCGAGGCGCTGGGGGTGCCGTTTGCCGTCGTGGTGAGCGCGGACGAAGTGTAGG
>CAIOZS010000112.1 GCA_903862845.1 uncultured Thermoleophilia bacterium | reverse complement strand
CGACTGAAGTACGGTGTGCCCCCACCGAGTCGGTGCCCACTTGCCCGGGTGTTCTACCTCCTGACGCCCGGGAGCCGCTGGCCCCACATGGGCCGCGATGACTGCCCCCCAGTCGTCGCGGCCCATCCCCTTTCTTGAGCGCGAGCGGCAGCTCCCCGCCGGTCTGGTCGGCGACTTCATCGCGACGCCGCGGACGGACGGAGCTCGGCATGCTCCTTGACCACTTCGTAGCCCTTCCACTGCGGCGGGTCGCATGACGCGACGGCATGCGGGGCGCGTTGTATGATTCGACCGTCGAAGCTGGGGCAGTGTCGTCGCCCTTGCGTCGATCGCCACCGACGCGCCCCAGTGATTTCGCCGGCGGCGAAGGGGCTCGTCAGCGATTGAAACGGTGAAGATGAAGCCTGAACCGGTCCGGGTCGAGGGGGTCATCTGATGGCCACTCTGCACTCGGTGGCACACGCTGAGCTGCACTTCCGCGTGCGGCCGCTCTTGCTGCGCTTCCTCGTGAACGGCCTGTCCCTGCTCGTCACTGTGGCGATCGTGCCGCACGTCTTCTTCGGCGGAGACTATCCCATCCTGTCGTGGGTCCTGATCAGCGCTGTCTTCGGGTTCCTCAACGCCTTCCTCAAGCCGCTGCTCCAGATTGTCATGCTCCCCCTGATCTTCGTTTCGTACGGCCTTGTCGTCGTGCTGATCAACACGCTGATGCTGTGGACTCTCGACTGGCTCTTCCCGGAGCGCTTCTTCGTGCAGGGCATCCTCTGGGCGCTCGTCGGCGGCCTCGTCTGCGGCCTGGTGGAGGGCCTCCTGCAGAACCTGCTGGGGCTCGCGCCGCCGATCGTGGAGGGAGGCCCCGAAGCCCTCAAGAGGGACATCGCACGGAGCAAGCGAGGGCTCCTCGAGGCCGAGCTGATCGCCGCCACGGCGGAAGACACTCCCGAGCTTGCCAGAGAAGACGCCGACGCGGAGCCGCCGCGGCCGGACGGAGGCCAACCATGAGGCGCTCGGCCCTCGACAGGGTCCGCGAAGACCTCCGCCTGCAGCAGGTCTACAACACGCTCATGCGGTACGGGTACGACGCGGCGCTCAATCGCTCGGAGCTGGTCGGGGGCTTCCGCCACGCGATGCAGACCTGGGCCTGGCGCCTGCCGAAGGGCTGGGAGGAGCCGAGCACCGCGGTGAAGCTTCGTCTGATGCTCGAGGAGCTGGGGCCCACCTACGTGAAGATCGGGCAGATCGTGTCGAGCCAGGCGTCGGTGCTTCCTGTCGACTGGGCGACTGAGCTGACCAGGCTTCAGGACGACGTGCCTCCGTTCCCCAGCGACCAGGTGCGCCGGCGCATCATCGAGGAGCTGGGAGCGCCGCCCGAGGAGCTCTACGCGGCGTTCGAGCCGCGGCCGTTTGCCGCGGCGTCCACCGCCCAGGTGCATCGGGCCACGCTCCACGACGGCACCAAGGTCGCGGTCAAGGTGCAGCGCCCGAACATCGCGAAGACCATGCGCGCCGACCTCGGCATCATGCAGAACGCGGCGCGCGTCGTCTCGAGCAGGTCCGAGTCGGTGCGCGCCATGGACCTGGTGGGCATGCTCGAGCAGTTCTCGTCCGGCGTTCTCGAAGAGCTCGACTACCGCGGCGAGGCTTACAACGCGCTCCGCCTCGCGGAGAACATGGAGCGCGTTCCCGGGGTGCACGTCCCGGCCGTCTTCGCGGAGCTCTCGACCGCGACGGTGATCACCCAGGAGTTCATCAACGGCGTCAAGATCAGCGACGTGGAGTCGATCGAGCTGGCGGGCCTGGACCGCGAAGAGCTCGCGCGTAACGCCCTGCGCGCCCTCATCAAGCAGCTCCCCGTCGACGGCTTCTTCCACGCCGACCCGCATCCGGGCAACCTGCTCGTCGACCTCACTACCGGCGTGATCACCTTCATCGATCTGGGAATGATGGGCGAGCTCGACCTGCAGCAACGCCTGCGCCTCGCCCAGCTGATGATCGTCACGCAGCAACGGAGCGTGGACGGCATGGCCGGCGCGCTGCGCGCGATGAGCACGCCTTTCAGAGGCGACGTTGACGAGAAGGCCTTCCGCCGGGACTTCGCGCGCCGCATGGGCCGCTACATGGGCCATGGGCGCGTCGTCTCGTTCGGCCAGGTGGCCGGCGAAGGCTTCGAGCTGCTGCGTCTCCACGGTCTGCGGCTCGACGCCGACCTGACACTCGCCGTCAAAGCGCTCGTCCAGACCGAGAGTGTGGCTCGCGCCCTCTCCACGGGCAGTGGCCTGCTCTCGGAGGGCGTGCCGATGCTGCGAGACATGGCGCTCGAGGCGATCACCGGCGAGAAGATCATTGCCGAGGCCAAGAAGCAGGCGATGAGCGTGGTCGGCGAGGTGGTCGAGCGCATCCCCACGCTCACCGAAGCCACGGCGAAGTGGCTCGACCAGTATCAGAAGGGCCGCTTTGAAGTGAGGCTCGACACGTCGGCGCTCTCCAAAGAAGTGAACCGGTTGACGCGGCTGGGGCGGGAGATCGTCATCGCCCTCATGCTGGTCGGGATGCTGGTCGGGTCCGCCGTCGCGACGTACGGTATCGCCGCGGTGCGCCTCCACGGTGGCATCTGGGACATCCTCGCCGGCATCGCGCCCTTCGGCTTCGTTCTCGCGCTGATCCTCAGCTTCCTCATCGTCATCCGGCTGACCTGGCGCTGGCTGCGCGGCAAGACTCCCGACGAGGACTGATCGACGAAGTGCTATTGAGCGGCCGCGGGCCCGAAGGGCCCCGACGCCGGCCGGACGAGGGGACTGGAGGGCATATGGGCTCTGCGATCGGCGAGATGCTTCCCTTGGCGATCGGTATCGCCATCAGCCCGGTGCCGATCATCGCCATCATCCTGATGCTGATCTCGCCGAAGGCGCGCAGCAACGGCCTCGCCTTTCTCGGTGGCTGGTTGCTCGGCCTGGCGCTTGTCGGCACCGTCGTTCTCATCGTGGCCAACAACGCGGAGGTCGCCACGTCGAGCGGACCCTCGCGGACGGTCGGCGCGATCAGGCTCGTGCTCGGCCTGCTGCTGTTGGTCCTCGCATGGCGCCGCTTCAAGACGCGCCCGGGAGCGGGCGAGGAGGCGTCCATGCCGAAGTGGATGAGGGCGCTGGACACCTTCACGCCCACGAGATCTCTGGCCATCGGGGCACTGCTCTCCGGCGTGAACCCGAAGAACCTGATCCTCTGTGCGACGGCTGCGGCCGGGATCGCTCAGTCGGGCCTCAGCGGCTTCCAGCAGGCGGTCGTCCTCCTCGTGCTCGTCGTCGTCGGCAGCCTGGGCCTCATCGCTCCGGTAGGCGTGTACTTCGCCATGGGCGACAAGGCGACGAAGGCGCTGGACGGCTGGAAAGCGTGGCTGGCGGCCAACAACGCGACTGTGATGATCGTGCTCTTCGTGGTCTTCGGCGTGACGCTGGTCGGCAAGGGCATCGGCGGGCTGTCGTGAGACCGCCGCGACGGTGAGCTTGCCCGCCGCCACATGACCATCCCCTTCCGTCCGTCTCCGCGTTCAGCTTCCGGATCGACGAGCGGCAAGAAGGCGGACATGGTGCGCCGCGCGCCACGGCCGCCACGGCTGTCTCCCCTGGCGGCCCGCAGGCGGCGAGCGCGGGGCCGGCACGCGCCCGTGCGCCGCAGCCGTGGGAGCCGCCGCGGCGAGGTAGTCCTGCGAGGGAAGACAAGGAATGCCGGCCGATCCTTATCCTCCCCATCAGCGAGCGAGCCTGCGGACGGCCCCCTGCGACGCGAAAGTCAGGGAATCCTTGTCTTCCCTTTTCGCACAACCCCGCGCCGCAGCCGCCGGGGTCGGCGGTGCCGGCTGCGCGTCCGCCGGGCGCCCCGTTCGTGGCTCACCGGCGCCGGAGCGACGGGGATGGTCACGCGCCGCCAGTGCTGGTCCTCCTGCTTTCAGGACGCTCTCCCATCACAGCGACGCGCCCATGCGCCGCACGTGCGAGCTGCTGAGGGCCGGCCGCGCGCCGGCGGAGATCATCGCGGGGCCACGTCGGCGCTGGTGCCTGCCTGCCACTCCGCCGCCAGCCGGCCCCGAGGGATAGGATACGCCGGCGCACCGGACGTCAGCCGCGGCACAGGAGGCCAGTTGGGCTACGCGCCCAGAGAGATCGGAGTCTCGGCCCAGCGACCTCGCGCCGAGGCGCGCCTCGTGGCGCCGAAGGGACACTCGTGGCGGCTGAGGTGACGGCCCGCCGCCGGCGCCTCCCCGTCGCACTGTTCGAAGGCATTCTTCCCGTCGATAAGGGGGGCGTATCCCAAGAGGTGATCGCCGGCATCACCCTGGCGGCGCTGGCCATCCCCGAGGTGATGGGCTACACGAAGATCGCCGGCATGCCGGTCATCACCGGCCTCTACACCATCCTCATCCCCCTCGCCCTCTTCGCCATCCTCGGGTCGTCGCGCCACCTCGTGGTCGGCGCCGACTCGGCGACGGCGGCCATCATGTTTGCCGCCCTCACGCCGCTGGCCACCGCGGGCTCGCCGCAGTACGTCGCCCTCGCGGGCATGCTCGCCCTCTTCTCCGGCGCGTTCCTGCTGCTCGCGCGCGTCCTGCGCCTGGGCTTTCTCGCCGACTTCCTCTCGCGCACCGTGCTCATCGGCTTCCTCACCGGCGTCGGCATCCAGGTGGCCTGCGGCCAGCTCGCGGGCATGTTCGGCTACGCGAGGGTGGGTCGCGGCCCCGCGCTCCAGATCTACAACTGGGCCAAGGACCTCGGGAAGACGAGCCTGACCACGCTGGCCGTCTCGGCGGCGGTGCTGCTCGTCATCATTCTCGGCGACCGGCTGTTCAAGCGGGTGCCGTGGGCGCTCGTCGCGGTCGTGGGGGCGATGGTGGCGAGCGCGGCCCTGGACCTGTCCGCTCACGGCGTGAGCACCCTGGGCACGATCTCCGGCGGACTGCCCCACTTCGCCTGGCCCGGCATCGCCGCCGTCGACTACGCCAAGATCGCCGGCACAGCGGTCTCGATCTTTGTCGTCATCCTGGCACAGAGCGCCGCCACGTCCCGCGCGTACGCTGCGAAGTTCAACGAGGACTTCGACGAGAACACGGATCTCGTCGGCCTCAGCCTGGCCAACATCGCTGGCGGCCTCACAGGGACATTCGTCGTGAACGGGAGCCCGACCAAGACGGCGATGGTCGATTCGGCGGGCGGGCGCAGCCAGCTGGCACAGCTCACGACGGCCGCTATCGTCCTCATCGTGTTGCTGTTCTTCACCAAGCCGCTCGGCTACGTGCCCGAAGCGGTGCTGGCCGCCGTCGTGTTCCTCATCGGCGTGAAGCTCGTGGACGCTACGGGCATGCGCAAGGTACTTCATAGCCGCCGGCTGGAGCTCGTCGTGGCCGCCATCACCGCCGCCGCCGTCGTCTTCGTCGGCGTGGAGCAGGGCGTCATCGTCGCCATCGTGCTGTCGGTCGTGATTCACCTGCGGCATAGCTACTTGCCGTCAAACAAGTTGCTCGTGCAGGGCCCAACGGGGCGCTGGCTGGGCAAGCCTCTGACCAGTGGAGCGCAGGCGGCGCCGGGGCTCGCCATGTATCGCTTCGGAGCGAGCCTCTACTACGCCAACGCCGGCCGCCTCGTCGAGGATACCCGCGCAATCAGAAAGAACGCGCAACCGCCGCTGGAGTGGCTCTGCCTCGTCGCCGAGGCCGTGATCGACGTGGACTATACCGGCTCCGCCATGCTGCGTGCGGGCGTCGAGCGCTTGCACAGGCACGGCATCACCCTGGTGGTCTGCGAGGTGCCGGACGAGGTCAAGGCCGAGCTCGACAAGGACGGCCTCACCGAGCTCATCGGCGCCGGCAACTTCTACGGCGATATCAACAACGTGCTCGAGGCCTATCTGCACCGCAGTCTGCCCTGCGCGGACGACCTGACGCAGTGACCCTCGACTGCGCGCCGGCACGAGACGGCCGCAGCGGCGATCGCGGTCGCTGCGGGAACGCGACGGGGCGGCCCTGGGGCCGCCCCGTCGCGTCGTGCGGATCTTGAGGCCGGTCTTACGCTTCGTGCTTCCTCGCGCCGAAGGCGTGCTTGAGGTCTTTCTCCTGCTCAGCCGTGAGGTTGGAGCGCACCAGCGTGGCGTTGGTGCCCTTGACGGCCTCGAGGAACTTGTCCTCGGTCATCTGGCCGATGAGCAGGAACCAGCCGGCCTTGCCCGGCGGCACCGCGTCGCCCATCTGCTCGAGGACCTGCTTGTCGAGGCCGGTCTTGCCGAGCTTGCCGAAGAGCGCCCCCAACCCGGCGCCGATGGCGAGGCCCAGGAAGGGCACGAAGAAGAGCAGGCCGAAGAGCATGCCCCAGAAGGCGCCGCCCAGGGCGCCGACTCCGACGAGGTGGCTGTCGTGCTTGACGTGCGGCTTGCCGTCCGGGTCACGTACGACCTCGGCGGCGTCCTGAAGCTGCACGATCAGGTCTTTCTGCAGCTCCGCGAGCTTGAGGCCGAAGCGGTCGGCCTCCAGCTCGTTCTCGAAGCCGAGCACCATCAGTTCACTCATCTGCACTCCCTCTTTTGGTGGTGATACGGACTCTGTTCGGGTCCCTGGAGCAGGAACCCCGGGTGTCCCTCACTGCGTCATGCCCGCCAGACAGACCGGCGAATCCCTGAAACCGCCGTTGTCCGCGCCGGCGGGCAAACTGCTCTTGAGGACGGCCACAGTATACGTCAGCAGGTCGCTCTCCGGCGGCCGCGGGCCGTCGGCCGAGACCGGCTCTCGCCGTCAGCGTGCTGCAGCGGCCGGCCGGCCGCCCTCGCCACGCGCGGGCAACATTATGGGATGTGGCCGCAGTGCGGGTAGGATGCGGCAACGCTTGGGCGCCCGCGGCGGCTTCGTTCTGCGCGCTCTCACCCGTGTCGAAAGGAGATCATCATGGCCATCGTCCCGTCGATCATCGTCCACCTGCACCACGGCTGCCGGCCCCACACCCGGTTGCTCGTGGCGAGGCCGTCCTGCGGCGTCAAGACCGTGCCGCTGGAGAAGGGGAGCGCGCCGGCGTCGGGCCTCGCCATCTACCTGAGAGGAGCCTGACCATGGGTTGTTGTCTGCTGGCCGCCGTAGGGAGCTTCTTCCCCCGGATCGCCCTGCTGCTGATGTGGATCTTCACGAGCTACGTCGACCGCGCTTTCTCGAGTTTCATCTGGCCGCTGCTGGGCCTCATCTTCCTGCCCTTCACGACCATCATGTTCTGCCTGGTGTACAGTCCGGTGGCGCACGGCGTGGTAGGCGCCGGCTGGATCTGGGTCGTGCTCGGCCTGGTCCTCGACATCATGTCGTACGGCAGCGGGGGCTACGGGCAGCGCCAGCGCTCGAGCGCCTCCACGGTCTGAACCTTCGTTCACGCAGAGAGGGAGTGCAGATGACACGCGCACACGAGTCCGGCGAGGGCCGCGGCTGGATTGAGTTCGTCGGCCTGTTCTTCATCGTCGCCGGCGCCTTCAACGCCATCGCCGGCATCGCGGCACTGAGCAGGCCGGAGGTCTTCCACGAGGACGCGGCGCTCGTCCAGCACATGTCCTTCTGGGCCTGGGTGTGGTTCGCCCTCGCCGTCGGGCAGGTCGTCATCGGCGCTTTCGTGCTGCGCCGTTCGCGCACTGCGCGTGCCTGGGGCATCGGCTTCGCGCTTGCCGGGTTCATCGTCTGGTTCGTGGCCTTCGGCGCGTTCCCGCTCTGGAGCCTCACGCTGTTCGTGATCTACGGCCTCATCCTGTACGGCCTCACGGCGTATCGGGAGTACTTTCGCTGAGCTCCTGAGACACGAAAGGGCGGGACGTGGAAGCTCACCGCCGACCTGTGCGATGTGCGCCTCGAGTCGCTCAAGGTGAGCAGGGGCGCCGGCGGCGTCGAGGCGTGGCTGCCGGCGCCGAGCGGCGTCGCCAGCCAGGTCGTTATCGACACCGTGTGACGCCTTGACAACTCCGCTCCATCGCAATCGCGACTTCCTGCTTCTCTGGGGCGGGCAGGTCGTCTCTTCCCTCGGGTCCGCCGCTACTTCCGTTGCGTTTCCCCTACTCGTCCTTGCGCTGACCGGTTCCCCGGCGAAGGCCGGCCTCGTCGGGTTCGCCGGCACCTTGCCCTTCCTCCTCTTCCAGCTGCCCGCCGGCGGCCTGGTCGATCGCTGGGACCGCAAGCGCGCCATGATCGTCAGCGACGCGCTGCGCGGCGCCGCCTTGGGAAGCATCGCCATCGCCTACGCCGCCGACGTGCTCACGGTCGCGCAGATCGCTGTCGTCGCCTTCGCCGAAGGCACGCTGTTCGTGCTGTTCACGCTCGCCGAGCGCACGGCCTTGCCGCACGTGGTGGCGCCGGAGCAGTTGCCTGCCGCCCTCGCTCAGAATGAAGCCCGCACGAGGGGTGCGACGCTCGCCGGCAATCCGCTCGGCGGCATCCTCTTCGGCCTCGGACACGCCGTCCCGTTCGCTGCCGATGCCGCCTCGTACCTCGTCTCCGTGATCTCCCTGCTCTTCGTGCGCGGCGACTTTCAGGAGAAGCGGCCGCGCTCGACGACTCCGTTCCACAAGGAGATCGCGGAGGGGCTGAACTGGCTGTGGCGCCAGCCCTTCCTCCGTGCCGCGGCTCTGCTTGTGGCCGGCAGCAACTTCATCTTTCAGGCGATGGTGCTGGGACTGATCGTCCTCGCCCAAGCGCGCGGCGCCTCGGCGGCGCTGATTGGCCTGATGCTTGGCCTGATGGGAGCGGGCGGTCTCTTGGGCGCCTTCGTGGCCTCCTGGGCGAACCGGCACATTCCCGCCAAGGCCGTCGTCATCGGCGCCAACTGGGTGTGGGCGGCGCTCCTCCCCTTCATCGCCTTGGCTCCCTGGCCGCTGGCCATGGGCATCCTGGCCGGCGGGATGGCGTTCGTGGGGCCGGCCTGGAACGTGGTCATCAGTCACTATGCGCTCACGCTGACCCCGGACCGCCTCCGTGGCCGCGTGGGCGGTGTGCAGGGCCTGGTCGCGTGGGGTCCGATCCCGCTCGGCTCGCTGGTGGGCGGCCTCCTGCTCCAGTGGCTTGGAGGCGTCACCACGACGCTGGCTCTGGCCGCCGCCATGCTCGCGATCGCCGTGACGGCGTCCGCGAGCCCGGCGGTGCGGTATGCGCCGGCCCTCACGCATCCGGCGGGCGAGCGCGACGCCCCGCAGGCGGGCCCCACGCCCTGACCGCTTCGCCGGCGCCCGTCACGTGCGCTACGCCCCCGTAGTGGCCCTTGACCACTCGGCATGCCCGTGGGAACGCGCCGGCATGCACATCGCCGGCGGGCGCCTGCTCGTCGATCATCCTGCCGCTCATCATCTATCTCGTGCGGCCGTCGTGGGCCAGGGACGCGCTCGGCCGATCCAGGAATTGGCTGATGCTGCACAACCGCGTGATCCTGATCACCGACTTCGGGATCATAGGCCTGGTATTCACCGTCCAGGGCGTCATCCGGCCTCGTGGGCTGACCGGCGCTTTGCGCGAGACCGGCTGGCCGAGGCGGCCCTGCCGGTCGCCCCGGCCGCTCTCGTCCCGCTTCGCCAGATCGTAGATCGAGCGCTGGTACACGCGGAACGCGCGCGTCGCCAGCCACGTGCAGACCACCGTGAACGCCGCCCGGTAGCCCATGCGGCTGAAGACGATGTCCCAGTCCGCGCTCGCGGCCAGCCCCGCGCGCCCGGCCGAGGGCGAATCGCACCTTGGCCGGCTCGCGCACCACGTTGTACCCAGCCACGCGGGCCTCGCCGGCATCCGGACGCGACAGCGTCGTCAGGATCTTCACGGTCGTCGACTTGCCGGCGCCGTTCGGCCTGAGCAGACCGAACACAGTGCCCGTTTCAGCGACGAGGCTCAGGGTGTCGAGGGCGCGCACATCGCCGCGATAGGTCTTCACGAGCCCCGTGCTTCGATCGCAAGGTCCATCGCGTGTCCTTTCTGCGGACGTGCTGAAGAGCTTCCAGGGCCCCGCCCCAGGGCCGCTCGTCGCCGCGCTGCGGCGGCACTTCCCTGGCGCGGGCACAGTTCAGCGACAAGATTATTAGATTGTCAGACTATTTGTTTGTGGTATAGTCATAAGAATGTAGGGACACTGAGCCGGACCCGCCCCTGCGGAGGGACGATGACCAAAGACGACGGCAAGCGCGAAGCGCTCATTACGGATGTCGGCCTGGAGCTCGAGGAGCTCCGCCAGGCCGTCGACCGGCTCGACGAGGTCGCCGCCGCCCAGTTCAGCCTCAACCGCACCGACCTGCGCTGCCTCGGCGTGCTCTACCGCCGCGGCCGGGTGACGGCCGGCGAGCTGGCCGATGAGAGCGGCCTCACGCCGGGCGCTATCACCACGGTCTTGGACCGGCTCGAGCGCGGCGGCTATGCCAACCGCGTCGCCGACCCCGGCGACCGGCGCCGCGTGCTCGTGATCTCGACCGCGGCGACGCGCGAGATCGGGGCGCGTGTGTACGGCGAGGTCGAGATCGCGGGACGCACCGAGCTCGACGGCCGCGACGCGGACGAGCTCGTTGTCATCCGCGACTACCTGCGCCGCACGCGCCAGGTGTATGAGAGCCAGGCGGGAGTGCTGGTCGGCCAGGCGCCGACGGCGCAGAGCGCGGGCGGCGACGGTTCCCCGGAAGCGTCCGCCCCTCTGGGTGAGGTGACCGCGGGTCGCCTCGAGCTCACCAAGGGCGCTGCCAAAGTGGACGTCTGCGGTGACGCGTCGCTGGAGGACCTCTATCGCGCCCGGTTCGAGGGGCCCGCGCCGGACGTGAGCGTGCACGGCGGCACCGTCGTAATCCAGCAGCGCCGCCGCTTCCGCCTGTTCGACTGGCGCGGCCAGACTGCAGAGGTCCGGCTCAATACCTCGGTGCCCTGGGCCTTATCCCTCAAGGGCGGCATATGGGAGCTCGCCGCGGATCTGCGGGGACTGCGTCTTGAGTCGCTCGCGGTGAGCGGCGGCGCCAGCGAAGTGGAGCTGTGGCTGCCGGCGCCCGTCGGCATCGTCGGCGTCGTCGTCTCGGGCGGCGCGAGCAGCGTCAAGATCCACCGCCCGGCCGGCGCGGCGATGCGCGCCGCGGTCAGCGGCGGCGCCAGCCAGCTGAACTTCGACGGCCGGCGGATGGGCGGCGTCGGCGGGCGCAACGTACTCGAATCGCCCGGGTTCGAAGCTGCCGTGGACCGCTACGAGATGCGCTTTTCCGGCGGCGCCAGCGAGGTGACGATCGACACAATCTGAGCAGCCGCCCGGCCGGTCAGGTTCCACCGCACGAGCCGCCTGCGATACTCTCCGCCCATGGTCAAGCCACGCACACCGCTCCCGTGGGAGCACGAAGGCATGCGCATCGAGGGCGGGCGCCTGCTGGTCGCGGGACGCGACGCCGAGGCGCTTGCCCGCGAGCACGGCACGCCGCTGTACGTCTACGACCTGCGGCGCATCGGCGCGCAGGCCGTCGCGCTCCGCGACGCGCTCGCGCGCGCCGGCCTGACCCCCCGCGTCCGCCTCGCCATGAAGGCCTTGCGCGACGAGCCCGCGCTACGCCTCCTGCGCAGCCTCGGCCCTCCCGGCGACCCGGCCGCGGTCGGGCTCGACGCGTGCTCGCCGGGCGAGGTACTGCACGCGCTCGAGTGCGGCTTCTTGCCCGAGGAGATCAGCTACACGGGCACCAACGTCTCGGAGCGCGACCTCGACGTCATCGCTCCGCTCCCGCTTCACATCAACGTCGACCTGCTCACCCAGATCGACCGCGTCGGGCGCCGCTGCCCGGGACGCGCGCTCGGGCTGCGCATCAACCCGCGCGCGGGCGTCATGCGCGGCCATGCCCAGAGCCTCTACGCCGGCGCGCGGCCCACCAAGTTCGGCATCTACGAGGAGGACCTCGAGGAGGCCGTGGCACGCGCCGCGGGTCACGGCCTCTCCATCGACACGGCGCATTTCCATCTGGCGAACGGGATGCTGGACGATGAGCTTCCCGCCTTCGACGAGGCGCTCGCCGTTGCCCAACGCATGGTGCGCCGGCTCATCGCTGCGGGCTGCCCGTTGAAAGAGGTCAACGTCGGCGGCGGCCTGGGAACGCCGCTGCACGACGGCGAGCGGCGGCTCGATCTCAATGCCTACGCCGGCATCCTGGCGCGGCACTTCGGCGACCTCGGCGTCGCCGTCGGCGTCGAGCCCGGCGAGCTCCTCACGAACGAGGCCGGCGTGCTGCTCGCCGAAGTCGTCACCGTCGAACGGCGCATGGGGACGACCTTCGTCGGTCTGGACTGCGGCTGGAACGTGATGAACGACCACCGTTTGTACGGACGCGACCTCGAGTACGTCGTGTGCGGGCGCGCCGACGCGCCTCCGACGCAGCGCGTCACCTTCGCCGGCCACATCAACGAGGGCGACGACCTGTTCGGCGAGGACGTCCCGTTCCCGCAGGTCGCCGAGGGCGATGTCGTCGCCATGGTGAGCGCCGGCGGTTACAGTCAGAGCATGTGGACCGATCACTGCGGCCGCCCGCGGGCCGGCGCGCTCTTCTTCGCGGACCGCGCCTCCAGCGTCGGGACGCCGGGACGCTGACGGCTCCTGGTTGTCCAATCGCATGAGGAACTGGATCGCCAGGGCGAGGTCCACGGCGGCGACCACCGCGAGGAGGCTTCCGTGAGCGTGCACCTGCCGTGGGAGACCGTGATCGGAGCCCTTGCCGAGAAGGGCTGGAGCGCGCGCGTCGTCGCTGCCGCGCGCCTCTCTGACCTGCACTCCAGGGTCGCCGCCGTCCTCGCTTCGGGCGACCTGCCCGAAGCCGCCGCCGCGCGCATCGCCGACGATCTCTCGTGGGCGCTGCCCCAGGGGCTGGCCGCAGCGCGGTCGGTGATCGTCGGCGCTGTGGCGCGGCCGTTGACGCAAGCCAGACTGACTGTCGGCGGCACCGAGCACGCCGTCCCGGTGCCGCCGCACTACGCCGGCTACTTCATCGTACCGGGCGGCCTGGCGGAGGCTGCAAGCGCGGCGCTCGCGCCCTTCGGGCACCGCGCTGTACGCTTCGAGCCACCGCTCAAGACCCTCGCCGCGTGTGCCGGCCTGGCTCGTTACGGCCGCAACAACATCGCCTACGTGCCCGGCCTCGGCAGCTACCTCATGCTCGCCGCCTGCGCCAGCGACGCCGCGCCGCCCGACGACGCTGCGTGGGCAAAGCCGCTGCCGCTGTCGCGCTGCGAGCGTTGCAGCGTCTGCCAGCGCGCCTGCCCCACCGGCGCCATCCGCGCCGGGCGGTTTCTGCTCGAGACCCATCGCTGCCTCACCTTCGTGAACGAAGATCGCGCGCCGTTCCCCGCGTGGGTGGACCCTTCCTGGCACACGTGCGCCGTCGGCTGTCTGCGCTGCCAGTCGGTGTGCCCGGAAAACGCGAGGGTGGAGCTGCTCGTCGACCCACCGCAGGTCTTCGACGAGCAGGAGTCCGCGGCGATCCTCGCCGCGAGCGGCGAGTCCGGGCTTACCCCCGCGACGCTCGCCAAGCTTGAGCTCTGCGGTCTCGACTATTCTCCCGACATCATCGCCAGGAACCTGCGCGCGCTGCTCACCGGCTGAGCCGGCGGCGACGCCAACGGTGAGCCGACCCTGCCGGCGGGGAATCGTCCCTGTGAAGAGGAAGGAGTCGGGATGTCCCACACGATCCTGCTCGGCTACGACGGCTCGCCGTGCTCGACGGCGGCGCTCGACGAGGCGGTCGCGCTTGCTCACGACCTCGGCCACGGCGAGATAGTGATCGTCTACTGTCACGAACCTCCGCCCGGCCTGAGCTGCGAGCTGGATCCCGCCTGCGCCGCGGCCAAGGAGCTGCGCGACTACGAACGCGGCGTCGAGAAGGACGTCGAACCCATGCTCCACGCCGCCGCCGAGCGCGCCCGCGGCGCCGGCGTGCAGACCGAGGTGCTGCTGGTGTGGAACGACCCGGCGCGCGCCCTCATCCAGATCGCCGACGAACGCGGCTCACGGGTGATCGTCGTGGGCTCGCACGGCGAAGGTCCGCTTGCCGGAGCGCTGCACCACTGCACGCCCTACGAGCTCCTGCACCGCAGCTCCGTCCCGGTGCTCGTGGTGCCGTTCCGCGACTGATCGGCTCAGGCCCCTTGAGCGCGAGGTCGTGACGCCCTCAATCACGACGGTGGCGCGGCGCCTGAGCTCACCCCGAGAGGGCGCTTGCGGACACGCCCTCATGCCGGCGCCCTGGGATATCATCGGGACGGTCACATGAGCGGCGTCCCAGACAGAGAGAGCGAGCGCGCGATCCGCCCGGCACGGAGCGGGCTGGACGTTTCGGTGCGCGTGCCGGGCTCAAAGAGCATCACCAACCGAGCCTTGCTCCTGGCGGCGCTCGCCGGCGGGTCCTCGACGCTGCGCGGTGCCCTCGCCGCCGGCGACACGCTGGCCTTCGCCGCCGGGCTCCGCTCTTTGGGCTTCGCGGTCGCTCAGGATGCGGCCGGCGTCTGGCGCGTGCGCGGCGGCGCCGGCCGCATCCCCAGCGCCGAGGCCGACGTCTGGTGCGCCGAGGCGGGCACCGCAGCGCGGTTCCTGCTCGCCGCCTGCGCCGCCGGCCGGGGTCGCTACCGGCTGGACGCGGCGCCTCAGCTTCAGCGCCGGCCGCTGGCCGACCTTCTTGAGGCGCTGCGCGCGCAGGGAGCGAGGACCGAGCCACCGGACGCCGACTGCCTGCCGCTGACGTTGGAGGCTCGCGGCCTGAAGGGCGGCAGCCTGCGGCTGCCCGGCGCTACCTCGAGCCAGTTTGTCTCGGCGCTGCTGATGGCCGCGCCGCTCGGGCGCGCGCCGCTGGAGCTGGCCGTCGAGGGCCTCGTCAGTCGCCCCTATGTCGACATGACCCTCGCCATGATGGCGCGGTTCGGCGTGGATGCCGAGCGCCGCGGGCACGAGCACTTTCGCGTGGTCCCGGCCGTCTACGGGGGCAGGGACTACGTCGTCGAGCCGGATGTCTCCACGGCCTCGTACTTCTTCGCCGCCGCCGCCGTCAGCGGCGGCCGGGTGAAAGTGCTCGGGCTGCGCCGCGAAGGCTGCTTGCAGGGCGACATCCGGTTTCTCGACGTGCTGGAGGCGATGGGCTGCTCCGTGCGTGACGAGCCGGACGGCGTCGTGGTGGCCGGCCCCGGCACGCCGGCCGGCCTGAGCGCCGACATGAGCGACATCTCGGACACGTTCATGACCCTGGCGGCCGTCGCCCCCTTCGCGAGCTCGCCGGTGACGATCACCGGCATCGCCAACGTGCGCCTCAAGGAATCCGACCGCATCGCCGCCATGGAGACCAACCTGCGGCGCCTCGGCGTCAAGACCGCCTCGGGGCCCGATTTCCTGCGCGTGTACCCGGGCACGCCAACCGGCGGACGTATAGACCCGCACGGCGACCACCGCATCGCGATGTCGTTTGCCGTGCTCGGGCTGCGGGTCCGCGGCGTGATTGTCGAGGACCCGGGCTGCGTGAGCAAGACCTGTCCGCACTTCTTCGAGCTTTGGAAGGGTCTCGAAGAGGGAACAGCCTGAACGGGGCAAAGAGAGGGCATAGCCACGACGACCCCACACACGCGTCACCCAGCCGGGAGGGCGAGCATGGACAACGAGACCACGGGCAGGCCGCCCGACGACATCTCCGCACAGTCGCCTGGAGGCGGCGAGACCGCGGCAGGCGAGGCCGACGCGGCGGAGACGGCCGTCACCCCACCCGACGCCGGCGAGACGCTCGTCGCGCCGCCGCCTGACGCCGGTGCCACCCGCGTCATGGGCGGCGAAGCCATCGACGAGACGCGGGTGATGCCGGCCGCCGGCAACGCCGCGTCACCGCCGCTTCCGCCACGACCGCAACCGACGCTGATGATGTCGCGGCCGCCGAAGCAGAGCTCCAACACGTGGTGGATCGTCCTCGTCGTCGTGCTGTTGGTGCTGGCCGCGGCGGCCGCGGCGTGGTATTTCGTGCTTCGCGACAAGGGCGAGAAGCCGGCTCCCCAGCCGAGCCCTACCTCCGCGTTCGACTGGGTCGGGGCCTGGGGCCGCAGCGACGGCACGGGCGGAGGCGTCGTCGTCGAGCCGTCAGGCCAGGGCTACCAGGTCACCGTCTACGGCAGCACGCTCCAGGTCCTCGGTACGGCAGCGGCCACCACGAAAGGCAAGGACCTTACCTTCGCCCTGCAGAGCACCGAGACGATCGGCGGCCTCTCGGGGCCGTTCGAGATCACTCTCGAGGCCGGCCCCGGCATGGACCTCGCCGACATGAAGGTCACGGGGGGCAACCAGACCACCGTCGTCATCCCGCTCGAGCGCGTGGCGGCACTGGTGCCCGCCTCGCCTTCCGCCTCGCCCTCCGCCTCTCCGACGGTCACGCCGACGCCGACGCTTTCGCCGTCGCCGAGCCCGAGCGCCTCGCCCACGGGGGGCGCCGACCAGCAGGTCATCGACGCCATCGACAAGCTGGAGGTCGGTGTCATCACGTGGTCCACGAACAACAACAACCTCTACCCGACACCAACCGACGTGAGCGAGACCGGCGGCATCGCCACGTACGTGGACCCGTGGCCGTCCAACCCCTACACCGGCCAGCCCATGAAACCAGGCACGCAGCCCGGCGACTACACCTACGAGCAGCTCAACGGCGGCGCCGGGTACAAGCTCACCGGCTATATCAGCAACGGTCTCACGTACACCCTTCCCTGATCACAGGCGACCAACGGAGAGGAAGTCCATGCGTGCGATCCGCGTGCGCGAGTTCGGCGGTCCCGACGTCCTGCGCCTCGAAGAACTGCCGGAGCCGGAGCCGGTGGACGACGAAGTACTGGTTCGCGTACAGGCCGCCGGGGTGAACCCCGTCGACACCTACGTACGGGCCGGCGCCTATGGAAAGTTGCCGGCCCTGCCCTACACACCCGGCTCCGATGCCGCCGGAGTGCTGCAGGACGGTGCTCGCGTCTACGTGGCCGGCTCGCTCAGCGGCACCTATGCCGAGTACGCCCTGTGCCGGCGCGACCAGGTCCGCCCGCTGCCGGAGTACCTCTCCTACGCCCAGGGCGCAGCCCTCGGCGTGCCCTACGTGACCGCCCACAGGGCCCTCTTCCAGCGTGCAGAGGCGCGAGCCGGAGAGACGGTGCTGGTGCACGGAGCCAGCGGCGGCGTGGGCCTCGCGACGGTCCAGTTCGCGCTCGCCGCCGGCCTGGCGGTGGTCGGCACCGCCGGCAGCGACGCCGGACGGGAGCTGATTGCCGCTCAGGGTGCGGCGCGCGTCTTCGACCACCGCGACCCGCTGCACCTGCAGGCCGCCTTCGCGACCACCGGCGGCCGCGGCTTCGACCTCATCGTCGAGCTTCTGGCCAACCTGAACCTCGGCGACGATCTCACCGCCCTCGCGCCTCGCGGCCGGGTCGTCGTGGTCGGCAGCCGTGGCCCGGTGGAGCTCGATCCGCGCGACCTGATGAACGCCGAGGGCGTGGTGCTGGGGATGCTGCTGGCGAACGCCACGACGGAGGACCTTGCCGCGGCTCATGCGGCCATCGGGGCTGGGCTGCGGGACGGCTGGCTGCGGCCCGTGGTGAGCCGCGAGCTCCCGCTCGCGGAGGCCGCACGGGCCCACCGTCATGTCATGGAGCGTCCGGCGCTCGGCAAGATCGTGCTGGTGCCCTGACCCGAAGACGGGTCCCTCGGACTACCTGTTCGCCACCCGCTCGATGCGCGCCAGCCAGGCCTTGCGGCCTTCACCATCGAGGTTGGCGGCCATCTCCGCCGCCTCGATGGAGAGCACGCGAAACGGCGGGTGGTCGAAGACCGCGCGCAGCTCGGCCTGGGTGACGCGGCGCGGGCCGCCCTCCCGCAGCTCACGTTCGCTGAAGCACAGCACGTAGTAGTGGCCGCCGAGCGAGAGCGCCGCAGCCAGCGACCGCACGAAGCGCCTGCGCTCGCGATCGCCAAACGTGTGGAACAGACCCGAATCGATGACCGTCGCGAAGCGACGCCCGAGCCCCTCGAGCGCGAGGGCGTCGTGGACAAGAAGCTCGGCCTTGAGGCCGCGCGCGAGCGCTTTGCGGCGCGCGGCCTCCACGGCGGCCTCCACGGCGTCGACGCCCACGACCTCGAATCCGCGGGCGGCGAGAAACAGGGCGTTTTCTCCTGTGCCGCAGCCGGCGTCGAGCACCGGCCCGACGATCTCGCCGGCGTCGGCGAGCCCCTCGAAGGCGGGCTGGGGCCTCCCGATGTCCCACGGCGGCCGGCCTTTGTAGGCCTCGATGAAGTGGGTCACGCTCATCGCTGTCACCTGCTCTCGCCCGGTATTTACCACCGGGCAAACCAAGCCTGAGGCGACCGGGCTTTGGTAGGATTGCGCCGTCCCTGAAGGAGCCTGCCATGACCGACTACCGTTCCCGCAGCATGTGGCTCGACGGCGTGCCCGGCGAGCTTGCCCCGCGGCCTTCTCTGGCCGGTCCCATCGACCTCGATGTTGCCGTCGTCGGCGCCGGGTACACGGGGCTGTGGACCGCCTACTACCTGAAGAGGGCGGATCCCAAGCTCCGCGTGGCTGTGCTCGACAAGGAGATCGCCGGCTTCGGAGCCTCGGGACGCAACGGCGGCTGGTGTCACACGACCTTTCCCGGCTCGCGCGAGCGCGCCGCCGAGACGCATGGCCGGCAGGCCGTGATCGATCAGCAGCGGGCGCTCTACGCCACTGTCCCGGAGATCGCGCGCGTGGTCGCCGAGGAGCACATCGACGCGCGCTTCCACATCGGCGGCCAGCTCGACCTCGCTACCACTCCCGTGCAGCTCCTGCGCGCCCGCGAGGCCCTCGAGTACGAGCGCTCATGGGGCTTTGGCGAGGACGACTATGCGCTGCTCGGCGCCGCCGAGATGCGCGCCCGCCTCAGGGTGGCCGGGTGCCTCGGCGGCGGCTACACGTCGCACGGCGCCGCCGTCGACCCGGCTCGCCTGGCGCGCGGCCTCGCCGAGGCCGTGGAGCGGCTGGGGGTGCCCATCTACGAGCGCACCCCCGTCACCTCACTGGCGCCGCACCGGGCGCAGACACCCTTCGGCGCGGTATCGGCCGAGGTCGTCGTGCGTGCCACCGAGGCGTTCACGCCGTTGCTCCCCGGCTACGAGCGGCACGTGGTGCCGATCTACTCGCTGATGATCGGCACCGAGCCGCTCCCCGACTCCTTCTGGGATGAGGTCGGCTGGTCGGGCCACGAGGTCTTCGGCGACTTCCGCCACCTCATCTTCTACGCGATGCACACCGACGACGGGCGCATCGCCATCGGCGGCCGCGGCGCCCCGTACCACTTCAACTCGCGTCTCAGCGAGGCCTTCGAGCGTGTGCCTGCGGTGCAGGACCATCTGCGCGACCTCCTTGGCGCCCTCTTCCCGCAGATCGGCGACGTGCGCGTGACGCACCGCTGGGGCGGGGCGATCGCCGCGTCTCGCGACTGGAACTGCTCGGTGGGCCTGGAGAAGGAGACCGGCATGGCCTGGGCCGGCGCCTACGTGGGCGACGGAGTGGCCACCACGAACCTCGCCGGCCGCACGCTTCGCGATCTCATTCTCGGCGAGCAGAGCGATCTCACGAGGCTGCCGTGGGTGAACCATCGCTCCAAGGCATGGGAACCCGAGCCCTTCCGCTGGCTGGGAGTGAACGCCTCGCTCAAAGCGATGGCCGGCGCCGACGACTACGAAGCGCGCAGCGGCCGTCCGTCCCGGCGCGCCTCCATGGTCAAGAAGATCATCGGCGCCTGAGCCTGCGGCCGGCGCCGCAGCGCCGGCCTCCGCCCGGCTACTCGAGGAGGTCGGCCGGGACGCTCGAGTCCTCGGATACCGGCGTGTACGCCGGCGCCGGCACGGGTGCGCCGCTGGGACTCGGGCTCGGCGACGGACTCGGGCTCGGCGACGGGCTCGGCGCCGGCGTGGGCACGCGGAAGCACGACGGCGCCATCCGGACGCAGTAGCGGATCAGGAGCCGCGCGTTCTCCGCGGTCAGGTGAGCGCCGTCGTAGAAGCCGTCCGGACTGCCGCCGAACGTGCTGATCTGCAGGCAATTCAGCACTTTGAAGCTCAAGTGCTTCTGGAGCCTCGCGAGATACGAGCGCAGCCAGACTTCCTTGACGCCCCAGCCGACCGACATGAAGGCCCTGAGCGCCTGGGGGTGGTACGGCATGATCACGATCAGCGGCTTGATGTGGTTGGCGTTCAGCAGGCGGATCGTGCGCGCGAAGTACGCCATCGCACGGGTGCCCTGCGGGATCTTGCCGTTGCCGGCCCTGGCCAGCATTTTGGTGTCCAGGTAGCGGATGAGTGACTGCTCGAGGGTGATGCCCTCCTTGCGCTTGCGGTCGTAGTTATTCCACCAGAGCATCCCGTCGAAGCCGAAGCGGCGTCCCGAGAGCACGTTGTGCTTCGGCTGCCGCATCACAGCGGCCAACTGCGCCTTGATGAGCGCCTTCGGGAACGCCTGCGAGAGTCGCTTGTCGACGATCAGGCCGGGGGCCATGGGCACGTCGGTCAGCGTCGTGGGCTGGATGCACCAGATCACGGCCGGAGGCTTGTCGGGGTGGGTGTCGATGAGCCAATCGGTGACTGCCCACGAATCCTCGGGGCGGCCGTTGTGGAAGGCGAAGTTGAATGCCGTGAGGCCCGTGCAACGCTTGATCGTCGCCGGGTCCATGCGCAGGCCGCGCGACCCCCCGAAAACGACGACGCGCGGCACCTGGGGCATCTCCTCGGCGAGGTCGCACTTGAAACTGCGATCCCAGCCTCGGCTGAAGTAGTCGTGCCGCATCCAGGTGGGAGTGGCGGCCTCTTCGCTGGCCACGACCGGCAGGGCGCTGCCAAAGAGGCAGGCGGCGCCGACGGCCACGAGAACGAGCTTGGCACGCCATCCGACCTGAGAGAGTCCCTCCACGCGCGCCCCTTTCTACGAGGTAGGGTACCAAGCGGCGCGGAGGCACTCAAGGGGCGGCGGGCGCGGGGCTGCCTCTGCCTCAGGGGGCGGCGAAGACGCTTCCGTCGGCGAGCACCACGCCCAGCGTGTAGCTCGTGCCGGCCCCCGGCGTGTAGGCGATGTCTCCCGACTGCGTGCCCTGCGCCATCGGGGCCTGGGTCCAGGGGTTCTTGGGCCAGGGGTCCACGAAGCTGCCGAGCACGTCCTGCGTCGCCGTCGCCGGGAGTGTGCCGTTGGTCGCGACGTAGGCGGCGACGCCCGTCTTCACCATCATGATCTCGCCCTTCGCGGCCAGGTTCTTGGCCACGTCGATGTTGGCGGTGGGCGTCTGGATGTCCTTCGTGCCACAGGCGGCCATCGCGCCGGCGACCCCGAGCGCCAGAAGCGCCAGCAGCGCGATGCTCACGACGCGTCTCATGCACATTCCTCCGTCTTTGCCGGCAGCCGCTACGAGCGGCCCTCGCGGCCGGCGCGTCCTCCGCCGGCCAGCTTCTCTATCGGCGCGAGGGGCGCCTTCCTTCAGCGATTGGCGCGACGAGGACGTTTGGGCGCGGCTCGCGGCGAGGTATCAGGAGGCAGCCGACGGATGCCGATGAAGACAGTGATGCGTAAGCACAGATTCTCACGGTGGGACTGGAACGGCGACGCCGTGCTGGCGATCGTCGGCGGCGCCGTGGGGATTGTGGCGGTCCTGCTGCCGTGGGCCAACGACTATTCGGCGGAGGACGTCAACTTCAGTCTTCAGAGGGCCCCCGGCGTCGTAGGGGTGCTGAACACCAGGTGGGGGCCGCCCGTGCTCGTGGCGGCGATCGCCGTCGTGGTTGTCGGCGTCGTGTCGCTCGTCCTCGGGCCCCGCCTGCTGACGATGGCCGCCGGCGCCGTCGTCGCGGTCGCCGGCATTGTGTTCGTGCTGCAGGCGATCGATGCCGCCGACTCGATGGTCAAGCTGTATCGACCCGGCCTCGGCCTGTACGTCACGCTCCTGACGGGCATCCTCCTGGTGCCCATCGGCGTGGCCTCGACCATGGTGGGGCAGATCCTGCGCCGCAAGGGCCCGGCTACAGTCCCGCCAGGTCCCTGAACTTGTCGACCGAGTTGATGCGGATGCCGAGCAGCTCGGCGATGCGGAACTTGGCCATCATCGCGTTGGGCTCGCCGGGGTGGAGGTTGGAGTGGTCGAGGATCCGGCCCAGGCCCTTCTCCCCCCGGATCTGCTCCATCGCATAGCTGTCACTGAGGTCGCGAACCGTGCAGCCGAGCTTGCCGGCCACGTAGTCTTTGGCTTCCTTCAAGCGCATCCCACGGGACATCTGCATGCGCGCGACCAGGTCTCCGGCCGTGCGCATCCCGCCCATGCCTGCGGCGAGCGCGTGGGTGACGTCCATTCCCCGGGAGTCACCCGAGCCCACCTACAAGCCGTCGCAGCGCAGGATGTCGACCAAGGCCTTCGCCGCCCGCGATGCGGCGTCCTCGGGCGGATAGCCGTTGACCGGCACGCCGCACACGCCTTCACCGACGTTGGGGTGCACGGGGATGCGCGCCACCTCCATGCACGGCTTGATGACCGTGAGGGAGTAGGCGATGTTCCAGGCGCAGCTCTTGCTGGTGCGGATGTTGACCGCCGGCCCGAACAGGGTGACGCCGGCGTCCTGGCACACCTCGAGCTGCTCGCGTGGCCACAGGCCGGCGAGCCGGCGGCCCTCCCACTCAAGCTCGCCGTGCACGCCGATCACGAGCTCGCCGGCCATGCCCAGCTCGATGCCGGCCTCCGGGTACTTCTCGCGCACGTGCTTCACGGCGCGCAGGGTGCTGAGGAAGTCGCCGTCGCCGGCGCCTCCGGTGGTGTCGAAGTCGACACCGTCGGCGCCGGCCTCGATCATGCCGCCCGTGACGTACACCATGTCCTGCGTCGCGTGCTCCATCGCCTCGTCGATGGCTGCCCGCGCTCCGGCGATGTCCCCTTTGGGGAGCAGCTCGAACCAGTTGCTGGCCGGGCCGTCGGGCTTGCTGTAGAAAGCGAGGTTGGGCTGCGCGCCGTATTGAATGGGTGCCGTGAGCATCAGCTGCGCGTTCTGCATCACCTGCTGCTGAAACGGCAGGATCGTCTTGATCGCCTTGTAGCTGTACTCGATATGCCAAAGCTCGAGGATGTCCTGGCCCAGGCGCTGCTCGCTTTCCAGGAGGTCCTGGATGTCCGTGCCCGTCATCTTGCTGCCGCCGCCATCGCAGCTCAGCACGACCTGGTCGCCGATATCGACGGCGGTGAAGGCCGCCGGAGACGCGTAGATGTCGAGCAGGTGCGCCTGCTCGTCGGCCGTGAGCGGCGGCACCCGGGCCCTGCGCGCCGCTTCTTCGCTGGCCACCTGGATGTCCGCGCGCAGCTCGCTGCGCGTCATCTCGACCATGAAACCGTCGCCCATGCGGGTCGGGATCCTGGCTTCCACCGGCATCACCTCGTTCGCGTCGCTGGCGCGCCGGCCGCGAGCCCGCGGCGCCAATGGAGGCATCGTATCAGGCGCCGCGGCTCCGCCCCGGCACGCGGCGGCTGGGTGCCCGTGCCGCGAAGTGCGCTTGACCGGTCTCGGCGCCCCGGCCAGACTTGGGCGACACTCTGCCGTCCCCCCTGGAGGCACCCATGAGAACGCGCCGCTTCAGCATCCTCCTCGTCGTGCTCGTCGCCGTCCTGGCTGCCACCGCTACGCTGCCGGCCGCCGCAAGCGCGGCCGTGAGCTTCGTCGACAAACAGGTGCAGATGAATATCCTGCTCCTGCAGGGCTACATCAACACCCAGGCCCAGAGCAACGGCTTCGTGTTCCCGGCGCGCAGCGACGTGGTGAAGGGCGGCGCTCTGGTCGCGCCGGTCTGGCCGGGCAACCCCTGGACCGGCGGAACAATGGCGCCCGGCACCTCGAGGGGCACCTACACGTACAAAGTGAAAGCCGACCTGAGCGGCTACACTCTGGTCGGCCACCTCTCCAAGGGCTCGTACAAGGTCAGCGGCGGAGTCCCCGGCTGGCTCAGGGACGAGCGCGACGCATCTACCAAGGCGGGGCTGGCCCTGCTGCAACAGTACGTGGAGATGTGGGCACGCACGCACGCCGGGGTCGCCCCGGCCGCGGCCGACGTAGCGAGCGGCGGGCCCGTGGGCGTGCAGCCCGGCGTGCCGGTCTGGCCACAGAACCCCTGGACGCACGCCGCCGTGACGCAGAGCGAGGCGACGGGCGACTTCGGCTATTC
Organism: uncultured Thermoleophilia bacterium; assembly: GCA_903862845.1. Taxonomy (GTDB): domain Bacteria; phylum Actinomycetota; class Thermoleophilia; order UBA2241; family UBA2241; genus CAIXSE01. Next base: position 38,016 of record CAIOZS010000112.1, on the reverse strand, counting down.
GGTCACTGCCAGCGGCGGCTACGCGTTGCGCACGCACCTCGCGACCGGTAAGGACTGGCTGCTCGACTGACGTCAGGCGCCGGCCAGTTCGCGATCGGCGTCGCCCACGATCTTGCGGACCCGCTGCCGCACGTCGTCGGGCAGCGGCTCGGGCACGTGGGTCTCGAGAATCTCGCGGGCCCGGACCTGGGCGCGCTGATACATGTCGGTGCCGCCACGTTCCTCCCAGTCCTCGCGCACGCGGCGGTCGATGAGCTTCGGCTGCGACTGCTCGCGCATGTGCGCCATGGTCGCATCCAGGCTTAGGAAGTCGCCGAACGCGCCGACTCTCGCGATGTCGTCGACCGCGAGGCGTTCGTCGCTCACGCGGATGCCGCCGACGACCTGCTTGACCATGCGCGCGATCTCGTCGTCGATCACAAGCTGCGCGTAGTCGAAGGTGACGCCCGACTCGATCATTCCCAGGCCGTAGATCAGGTTGGTCCCTGCCAACGCTGCCATCAAGGCCGTGAGGGTTTTCTCGTGACCGGTCTGCACGTCACTGAGCTTGCTGTCGCCCTACGCACCGGCGATGTAGCTCGGCAGGCGGTACTGCCTGGCGAGCTGGGCCACGCCGGCGCTGATCAGGGCGCACTCCGGCGAGCCGACGGAGGCCGCCGCCAGCCGCAGGTCCATGGCGGTCGTCGACGAGCCGTAGAGCACCTTGGCGCCGCGCTCCGTGAGCTGCGCCAGCACGATGCCGGCGAGCACCTCGGCGTTGTGGGTGACCAGCGTCCCGGCGAGCGTGACGGGGCCGGAAGCGCCCGCCATGGCCATGCTGAGCACGCAGCTCGGCACCCCGGCGCGCGCCGCCTCGATGACGATCTCGCAGCAATCGCTCACCAGCTTCAGCGGGCTCACGGGGCAAGTGCCCATGATCATCATCGGCCGCTCGCGCACGGCGTCGGCGCTGCCCTGCACGGCCTCGAGCATGGCCAGGCTGATGCGCACGGCGCGGCCGTCGAGCGGCCCGCCGGAGATCGGCTTGGTCTGCCCGGCGATGGCCGCCTCGTGGTTGTGGATCGAAGCCGTCGCCGGCGGCATGTCGCCGGCGCCGACGGCGATCTCGAAGACGTCCACCTCGGGCAGCGCGTCGACGAGCTTGGCGATGTCGCTGAGGTCCTGCTTGGTGGACGATCGCAGCTCACCGCTGTACGGGTCGACGACCATGACGCCCTCGCCGAAGTTGCTGAAGCCGACGCGGCCGGCGCCGATGACAATGTCGTTGGCCGGGTCGCGGCCGCACAGCGTGATGCTGGCGGGCGCGCTGCGGATGGCGTCCTCCACGAGGTGCGGCGGGATCCTCACGGTGTGCGACTCGCGGTCGACTACGCACCCCCCGTCACTGAAGATGTCGAGCGCCTCGTCGATCTCCACCCACACCCCGGTGCGCTCCAGCACTTCGAGGGTCGCGAGATGGACGTCCTGGATCTCGTCGTCGGTGAACACGTCGAGGCCGATGCCGCCGCTGCGCCTGCGGCCGGCGAACAGATTGCGTTTCACGCCCTGCCTCCTCCGGTGGTGGGGGTCGATGGTGCCCGCCAAGGTAATCACAGGCGAACGTCCGCCTGCCAGCCCTCGGGCGGCGGCTTGCGCCGCCGCCCTCGGGCCGTCACGCTTGCCGCGTGAGTCAACGCACCCTCATGCTCATTGGCCTCAGCCTGCTGATCGCGGCGCTGACGCTCTTCATCTCGCGCCGTTTCGGCTTTGCGCTCCTCTTTCTGCCGCTGTTCTTCGCCTGGGGCGGCCGGCGGAGCGGAGGGTCATAGGCGGCGCGGGGACGCGCCGCCGAGCCTGAAGATGCAGCAGGAACGCACGAGCCGCGAGCTGCGCGCGGCGCGGGTGAGCCGCCGCCCGCCGCGCTTCGCGGCTACGGCGATGGCCCTCGGCATCGTCTTCGCCCTCGCCTACGTATTCCTCCTGCGCACGCCGCCGCCCATCCCCACGCCAGACGTCGCGAGCATCCAGGGCACGTACGTCCTCGTGCGCGACCGTGCGACTCCTGCGCCGGGAGCGACGCCGCATCCTGCATCCACGCTCTCCGGCTCGTTCGTCGCGCTGGCTTCCGGCGACGCGGGGGGGACGCTGCGGCCCGGTCCGGCGACGCAGGCCGGCGACTTCGCGCAGCTGCGCTCGTCCTATGAGGCGAGCTCGCGCGCAGAGCTGAGCACCTGGATCCGCGCCTCCGGGACGCAGGCGCGAAGGACATTGGATGCCTGGCCGCCGGTGTGGAGAGTCGGCACTCTCAGCCCGCTCGACTATCAGGGCCTCGCCGCCGTTGTACGCTCGGCGGTCGAAGACAAGGACCGCACCGTGGGCATCAAGCCGCTGAAGGATGGCGACCGCACAGTGTGGCGCGCCGCGATGCGACTGGACGGATCGACCGTCGAGCTGGTCGTCGACCAGAAGACGGGCCTCGTCGTCTGGTACTCGCAGACCAGCGGTTCGCGAACCGACACCTTCAGCGCCACCCCCGCCTGGGGAGTTTCGCCGTCGCGCGACCAGCTCGGCGGCGCCGGCGCCTCGCTGGGATCTGCCGGATCTCGAGATGTGATCGCGACGCGACGCGACACGACCTACGCATACGCGCCGTCCCTGAACGCGGCCGGCCGCGCGGCCGGCTATGCACCGCTTGCGTCGGATCTCGCGCCGGACGGCTTCACTCTCAGGGCCGTCGCGACCGCGGACACCAAGGGGGCACCGGGCGCCTGGCTGGTCAACGGGCAAAGCACGCCGGTGGACCTGCCCGCCGGGCAGCGCCAAGTGGCACAGCTCTACACGCGCGGACTGAGCTGGTTCGCGGTGCAGCAACTGGGGCCGCAGGCGGCGGGCAGCTCGGCCGCGTTTCTGCGCGACACGCTCCCATCGATCGCCGCCGGCAAGCTGTCGTATGAGGCGACGACGCTGCAGTACGGTGCGCTCACCGGCGCGACCGCGTACACGTGGTATGAGAACAGCGGGCCGACGCTGCTCACGGGCGACGCGCGACACATCGTCTACGTCACCGGCGCCCTCACGCGTCAGGAGCTGATCGCGTTCGCGGAGGGGCTGAAGCCCCGGGGCGCGGGCGTGCCGGCTTCGCCGTCGCCGAGCCCCTGAGCGCCGCAGGGGCGGGACGCCCTGCGAGCGCCCCGCCCCTGCGGCATCACTCTGCGGTCCGCGGCGCGGTTCTCAGTCTTCCATCGGCGCGAACTCGTCTTTGTCGACGCCGCACTCCGGGCAGACCCAGTCGTCAGGCAGATCCTCGAACGCGGTGCCCGGCTCGACGCCGTTGTCCGGGTCGCCGATCTCGGGGTCGTAGACGTAGTCGCAGACGCTGCACACGTACTTCATGGTCGGCCTCCTCGCTTGCGGAACCGTGGGCACAGTGAAGGGCGTCGCTTGCACGGCGACGCCGTCGCGGGCGATTCTGCCCGCTGGGGTGCCGTCGTCAAACCCGCAGCGCGGTCCGGCCTTGCGCGAAGAGCCGCCGCCGCGAGACACTCTGTGACAGCGTGCAAGAGGGGGCGAGACGAAGCGAGGCGAAATGACCACGCGTGACGACCACCCGCGCGACTGGTGGCAGCGGCCGGGCCTCGTGGCCCGGGGCGGCCGCCTGCTCGTCGCCGGCCGCGACGCCGAGACGCTCGGCCGTGAGCACGGCACGCCGCTCTTCATCTACGACATCACGCACATTGAGGAGAACGTGCGCGCCCTGCAAGGGGCGATGGCGCGCACCGGTCTGCCGTGGAAGGTCCGCTGGGCGCTCAAGAGCCAGCGCGAGCCCGAGGTTCTGGCGCGCGTCCGCGCACTCGGCGCGCCCGGCACTCCGCACTTCGTCGGCCTTGACGTCTGCTCGCCGGGCGAGGTCGAGCACGGCCTCGTTCACGGCTTCCCAGCCGCCGTGATCAGCTACACGGGCACCAACGTGAGCGACCGCGACCTCGACGTGATCCTCGAGCACGGCGTGCACGTGAACCTCGACCTCATCAGCCAGATCCACCGCTACGGACGGAGGAATCGCGGGGGCACGATAGGCATGCGCATCAACCCCCGCGTCAGCGCCGCCCGCCCCGAGAGCGGCATCAGCTACTACAGCGGCGACGCGCCGACCAAGTTCGGCATCTACCCCGAGCGCCTCGACGAGGCCATCGCCGTGGCCCGCTCCTACGATCTGACGATCGACACGATCCACTTTCACGTCAGCCATCACCTTCTGGACGACGACCTGCCGGCGTTTGAGCGCGCCGCCGCGGCCGCGGCAGCCATGGCGCGGCGCGCTATCGACGCCGGCTGCCCGCTGCGCGAGGTCAACGCCGGCGGCGGCCTCGCCGCTGTCATGCGGCAGGGCCAGCGGCCGCTCGACCTGGACGCCTACGCCGGCATCCTCGCCGAGCACCTCGGTCCCCTCGGCGTGACCATCGCCTGCGAGCCCGGCGAGATGTTCTGCAAGAACGCCGCGGTGCTGCTCGCCGAGGTGGTCACGGTGGAAGACAGAAGCAGGGCCGGCGACGGCAGCGCCGTCTTCGCCGGCCTCACCTGCGGATGGAACGTGATGCACCTGGCCTTCATCTACAGGGAGCTCGTCGAGACGGTGCTGTGCCGCGCCGCCGACGCTCCGCGCACGTCCACTTTCACGCTGACCAGCCACATCAACGAAGGCCCTGACATCTTCGCCGAGGACTACCCTCTGCCGCCCCTCGAAGAGGGCGACATCGTGGCCCTCCTGGGCGTCGGCGCCTACTGCCAGGCCAACTGGCACCCGCACTGCCTACGCCCGTTCCCGGGTGTAGTGTGGTGCGACGAGCGACTGCCAGTGGAGGAGGGACCGTGATGGAGGAGACAGGTCGCAAGGACGTCAGCGGCGAAGAGCTGAATCGCGGCACGCTGGGCGCCCAGCAATCCATCCGCATGAACCTCTCCGCGGCGCAGCTTCACGACCACGAGAATGAGCCCAGCTGGAAGGCGCCCCGCGAGAAAGGCGCCCGCTGGAGCACCCAGCGCATCGTCACGCTCGTCGTGCTGCTCGCCATCCTGGCGCTGGTGATCTACCTCAAGGTCACCGGCGTCGTCTGAGGCGCGCGGCCACGGTCGCAGCGCGCGCCGGGGTTTCTAGACCGGGGCATCGCTCGGGTATCCGCGCCGCTCCCAGAACCCCTGCACCGGCTTGTCGGTGACCTCGATGCGCGTCACCCACTTCACGCTCTTGTAGCCGAGCTGCCTGGGTACGACGAGGCGTAGCGGCCCGCCGTGCGTCGCCGGCAGCGGCGCGCCGTCCATGGTGTCGGCGAGGACGGTCTGCGGGTCCACCGCCACGTCGATCGGCAGACTGTCGACGTACTCTCCGGTGTAGGCGTGGAAGACCAGGTAGGCGCCGTCGGGGCGTGCCTGCGCCTGCTGCAGGAGCGTGGCGGGCGTCACGCCGCCCCACTGCACGTCGCCGACGCTCCAGCCTTCGACGCAATGGAAGTCCGCGGTCTCGTCGAAGCGCGGCAGCGCTTGCCAAGCCACCGCGCCGAGAACGAGCGGCTTGTCCACGAGGCCGTCCACCTTGAGCGTCCAGTCGCTCCACGTCTTGTCGGGGACGTGCTCCACGGAGTTGACGGGGAACGAGCTGAACATGTTCTCCACGGACTGGGCGGCGCCTCCGGTGACGTCGCCGCCCGAGGCGCCCAGGCGGCGGAAAAGCGCGAGGACGCCAACGAAACCGGCCACGAGCGCGCCGCCGATGAGAAGAAACCGGCGGCGGCTGTGCCGCGTTTCGTGCAGCGGCGCGTGCGGGCCGGCTCCGGGCGCGTCTGCACCGCCGGTCTGCTCGCCGAGCTCCTCGTCCGTCTGTCGTGGCTCTTCGTCCATCTTGTGACCACCCGCGCTCGCTCTCTGTGCCCGGAGTGTTCCCGCGCGCAAACGGGGGCGGCGGCCTTGCGGCCACCGCCCCCGCCCACCGCCTGAAGCTACCGCCAGTGCGGGTAGGTCACGTAGAAGAACTTGCCGTAGGAGTCGGTGCTCCAGTACACGAGCAAGCCCTTCTGCTGCGGGATGTACACGACGTCACCGGGCAGGAACGGGCGCGACTCGCCGTTCTCGCTCAGCTTGATCTCTCCCTCGAGCATGTAGCACACCGCGGCGGCGTCGTCGTAGTCGAAATCGACGGGGGCGCCGGGAAACACCTCGCAGACCCCGGCGCAGAACGGCGCGCCCTGCGTGCGGTCGATCACGTCGACCAGATGCAGTTTGCTGTCGGGGCCGACGTCGAGGGGCTCGATCGCGATCTCCGCGGCAGGGACGAGATGCAACTCCATTCATTGCCTCCAGTGCTGGGAGTGACGACCGGCCTCAGCCTTCCGGCTTTCTGTCGGGCGTGTCTTCGACGACGTAGGGGTTCTCGGGATCGACGCCGCCGGGCACGCCCATGACGCCACCGACGCGCTCGATCTTGAGCTCGCCGTCTTCTTCACGCACAGTCTCGATATCGTGGATGCCGCCGGCGAGGTCTCTGCCAGCAGCCTTGAAGGCGTAGAAGACCACGATGCCGATGACGAGGATCACGAGCAGTGAGAAGGACACCAGCCAGTTGTCGTACCAGGGAAGACTGGGACTGCGCGGCCACGAGAGGTTGACGATCATGAACACGCCGTAGACCAACGCGATGATGCTCACCGGCCAGCCCCACATGCCCAGGTTGAAATGGGCCTTCTCCTTGGGCCAGCCCTTTGAGCGCGCGTACATCGAGGCCCACACGACCATCTGGTAGACGATGTAGACGCCGACCGTGGCCCACGCGATCACGCGCGCGACCTGGTCCTGATAGAGCAGCACAGCGACGCAGAAGATCGCCACGAAGACGGCGGAGCGGACAGGCGTCTTGGTGGACGTGTTGACCTTGCCGAAGAATTCCTTGTCGGGCAGCATCCTGTCGCGGCTCATGGCGAAGAGCAGCCGCGCCGTGGCGGCCTGGATGGACAGGCTGCAGACGAAGATGGCGATCAGCACGATGACCAGGAAGAGGTCGGCGAGCCAACCGGCGAAGTGGAAGCGCAGGAGCCAGGGCAGGACGTTGTAGCCTTGAGTGATGGCTTCCTTCATGTCCGGAATGGCAAGCAGGGTGCCAACGAGCCACACGGTGCTCACGATGGCCGTGACGACCACGCCGGCGATGATGGCGCGCGGCACTTCCTTGGACGGGTTGACGGTCTCTTCGGCGAGGCTCCCGGCCGTGTCGAAGCCGTACAGTACCCAGGCCGCTGTGAGCATGGCCGCGAGGAACGGACCGGCGTAGCCGCCGGCGTTGGTGCCGGCCGTGTCGAACAGCACGCCGAGCGTCTGGTGCGGGTGACTCGTGAAGATCACGACGCCCAGCAGGATCACGCCGAGGCCCGTCATGCCGATGAGCTCGGTGATCGTCCCGATGTTGTTGACGAACGCCATGATCTTGACACCCCAGATGTTGAGCACCATCGGCACCACCGTGAAGAACAGGGCGATGAGGAAGAGCGTCCAGCGCGTGGCCTCCCAGCCGAACAGGCCGCAGGTGATGGGCGCGGCGCCGAACGCCACACCGGCCACCGTGACCAGCAGAGCGAAGAGGAACATCCAGGCCGTGAACCAGCCCCAGGTGCTGTTCGAGAGGTGCTTGGCCCACTGCATCACGCCGCCGGCAAGCGGGAAGTGCGACGCCGCCTCGGCGAACACGAGGGCCACCATGAGCTGGCCGAACACGACGATGGGCCAGCTCCAGAAGACGCCGGCCGGGCCGCCGGTGTCGAGGCCGTAGTAGAAGAGTGCGAAGAAACCGTTCGTCGCCGACACGAAGCCGAAGGCGATGGCGAACGTGGAGAGGAAGCCGAGCGAGCGGTCGAGCTCCTGCTTGTAGCCGAACTTGGCGAGGAGCTCCTGATCCTTCTTGTGTTGCTCGTCCTGCTCACTGTGGAACATGCCGTGGTGTTGTGACTCAGCCAAATCCATCCCCCTGATGACCCCGGCGCGGGTGCGCCGGTCGATCGACTGGAGACCACGCTGCTTGACCTGTCGGACCCCCTTGCTCGAGCCATGCCGGCATTGACGTGCCCGCACTCTACCGCGATACTCTCGGCGAGCAAGGCCAATCTTCTAACAGCATAGTGATAGGTAATGCCTAGTATTCGCATCCCATACACGTTCAGGAAAGGTCGCAAAGGCGAGACCGTCGAGGTCACGCTGCCGTCGCCCGGTTATGCCGGCACGGCACCGCAGCCGCCGCTGACCGCATTTGACCCGCGCCTGCAGGCCTTTCTGCGCGTCAACTTCGACGTGCTGTACGACTGGAACATCCAGACCGGCGCCATCTACTTCAGCGAGCAGCTGGACGAGATGCTCGGGCTGCCGCCGGGTGCTTTCCCTCGCAGCCTTGAAGGGTGGCTGGCCCGCATCCATGCTGACGATCTCGATGCGGCCACGGCGGCGCTGTGGGGGAGCGTGACCCACGCACGCACGTATCACACCGAATACCGGCTGCGCCACGACGACGGCACGTGGATCACGGTCAGCGATCAGGGCGTCGTCCAGCTCGACGCGGCCGGACAGCCGTCCAACATGATCGGCGCGATGAGAGACGTCACCGCGGAGCGTGACGCGCTGCGCGCCGTCCGCGAGGCGGAGGAGCTGCGCAGCGTGCTGTTCCGCATCCCCAGCCCCGCGGTGCGGGTCGACGCGCGCGGCAATTACTTGGACGTCGACACCGATGCCCTGACCTTCTTCGAGAAGACTATGCACGAGATGCTGGCCGGCAACGTCGCGGACGATTTCCCCCCTGCGGTGATGGCCGTCATCGTCGATGAGCTCGAGAACGGCCAAGGCGCCGCGGAGCTCGAGGTCGACTGCCACGTCAAGGGAAAGGTCAAGACGCTGATCCTCACGGTCATCCCCTGCAGTCTGGGGGACGAGCGCGGCTACTTCCTGCTCGGCACCGACATCAGCGAGCGCAAGGCCATGCAGGTCGAGCTCGGCCGTTCGGAGCGTGCCCTGCGCCGTCAGGCGACGATCCTCGACGAGCGCAACGCGGCGCTGCGCGTCCTTCTCGAACAGCGCGAGCAAGACCGCGCCGAGCTGGAGCAGCGCATCGTGCGCAATGTGGAGCAGCTCATCGAGCCCACGCTCGACCGCCTCAGTCACATGCTCACGCATCGCCCCGAACGCATGGAGGTCGAGGCCCTGCGCGTGAACCTGCGCGAGATTGTCGGGCCGTTCGGTGAGCGGCTGGTGCGCGCCGAAGGCACGCGCCAGCCGCTCACCCGGCGTGAGGCCGCGGTGGCCAACTTCGTGCGCCTCGGCAAGACCACCGATGAGATCGCCGAGACTCTCCACATCTCGCGCTCGGCGGTGTCGTTCCACCGCGCCAACGTGCGCCGCAAGATGGGGTTGCCGAAAGGCGGGCCGAGGCTGAGCACGCATCTGGCCAATCTCGGACGTTCCTGACCGGCGGGCGCGCAGGGCCCAGCCGCCGCCCGCCTCAGCCGCTCACTGGTTCTCGAGCAGCTCGTCCTCGTAGACGTCGCGGACGACGCGCGCCGGCACGCCCATGAGGACCTTGCCGGCCGGTACATCCTTGGTGACAACGGCGCCGGCCGCGATGAAGGCCTCGGCGCCGATTTCGATGCCGGGGCACAGAACGACGCCGCCACCGATGCGGGCGCCGCGGCGGATGGTCGCGCCTCTGATGAGCTTGTGGCGCTTCTCGGTGCGGCCCATGAAGTTGTCGTTGGTGGTCTGCACGCACGGCGCGATGAAGCAGCGGTCCTCGATCGTCATGTACGCGGTGATGTACACGTTGGTCTGGATCTTGGTGCCGTCGCCGATGGTGGTGTCGTTCTCAACGACGCTGCCGCGGCCCACGACGACCTTCGCGCCGAGCCTGCAGCGCTCGCGCACCCCGGCGTAGTCGCCGAGGATGCAGCCGGCGCCGAGCGCTGTGCCGCGATAGACCACGGCGCCGGTACTGATGACGCAGCCGGCGCCGAGTACCAGCCCGGGTAGCTCGCCGCGCTTGGCGGTGCTCGTCGGCGAGAGCGACGGGACCTTGCCGAGGACGACGTTGTCCTGGATGAAGCAGCCGTCGCCGATCACCGTGTCGTCGTATACCACGACGTTGGCGCCGAACACGACGTCCCCGCCGATCTGCACGTTCTCGCCGAGCAGGAGGTTGTGCCCGGCCTCGGCTGGTCTGAGCGTCATCGCCGCTTGCCTCAGCTGAGGTCGGACGTCTTGACCGGCTGCCCACCGTTGCGCAGGCTGCGCTCCATGGCGTCGAGCACGCGCACCACGTTGAGCGCGTCGCGGCCGTCGCTGAGCACCGGCTCGTCGTTGGCGATGCAGTCCACGAAGTGCTGGGCCTCGACGCGCAGCGGCTCTTCGTTGCCGATCCGGGGGATGTGGATGTCGCCGAAGTGCAGCGTGACGAACTCGCCGTACGAGTCGAACTTGGTGCGCGTCGTGGTAGCGCCCTTGTCGTAGACCGTGACCTTGCGGTCGGCCTCCATGTCGTCGAAGACGACCATCTTCTCGCTGCCCACCACGGTGATCTTGCGGCTCTTGTGCGGATCGAGCCAGCTCACGTGCAGGTGCCCGACGACGCCGCTGGGGTACTTGATGTAGCCGAACACCACGTCCTCGACGCCGTCCTGCAGGTAGCACTCGCCGCGGGCGCTGACCTCTTCTGGCTCCTCGCCGATGAGGAAGTTGAGCACCGAGATGTCGTGGGGGGCGAAGCTCCAGAGAGCGTTCTCGTCGGTGCGCACCTTGCCCAGGTTGAGCCGGTTCGCGTAGACGTAGTAGACCTTGCCGAGGCTGCCGTCGTCGACGAGCTCCTTGAGCTTGCGCACCGCGGGATGGTACTCGAGCAAATGGCCCACCATGAGCTTGACGCCCTTGGCTTCGGCCGTGGCCAGCAGGTCCTCGGCGTCGGCCGCCTTGAGCGCGATGGGCTTCTCGATAAACGTGTGTTTGCCGGCCTCGAGCGCCTTCTTACCGAGCGGGTAGTGCGTGGGCACGGACGTGGCCACGACGATCGCGTCGAGCGTGTCGTCACCGAGCAGGCGGGCGAAGTCGTCGGTGACGACGGCGTTCGGGTACAGGCTGCGTGCTTTGGCGAGGTTCTCCTCGTCCAGGTCGCAGCAGTAGGCGAGCTCGGCGCCGGGCAGTCGGTCGAAGTTGCGCGCGAGGTTGGGGCCCCAGTAGCCGAGCCCGACCACGCCGACGCGGACCTTGTCAGCAGTCACGGGTGTTTCTCCCTCTCAGAGTTTCCAGACGTTGCCGGCGCTGGGGATGCCGGCCGTGGCGTTGCGGAAGTCGACCACCAGGTCGGCCTCCTGCACGATGATGCGGTAGTCGAGCGCCGAATGCGCCGTGACGATGACCACGGCGTCGTAGCCGGCGATGCGCCGATACTCCTCGAGATCGACCGACTTGAGGTCGAGCTCGGGCAGCTCGGCGCAGTACGGATCGTGGTAGTCCACGTCGGCGCCGTGGGCGCGCAGCAGGCGGATGACCTTGAGCGCCGGTGACTCGCGGAGGTCGTCGATGTCGGCCTTGTAGGCGACCCCGAGCACCAGGAGCCGGGCGCCGTTCAGGCTCTTCTGACGCGTGTTGAGTGCGCGGTGGAGCTTCTCGACGCAGAAGTACGGCATGTTCTCGTTAACCTTGCCGGCGAGCTCGATGAACTCCGTCCAGAAGTCGAACTCGCGGGCCTTCCAGCTGAGGTAGAAGGGGTCGATGGGGATGCAGTGACCGCCGAGGCCGGGGCCGGGCTGAAACTTCATGAAGCCGAACGGCTTGGTGGCGGCCGCGTCGATGACTTCCCACACGTCGATGTTCATCCGGTCGCAGAGCATGGCCAGCTCGTTCATGAGGGCGATGTTCACGCTGCGGAAGATGTTCTCGAGCAGCTTGGTCATCTCCGCGACCTCAGGCGTGTTCACCGGCACGACGTGGTCGATCACGGCGCCGTAGACCTCAAGCGCTCGCGCGGTGCAGGCAGGGGTGAGACCGCCGACGACCTTGGGCGTGGTCTTGGTGGTGTAGTCGGTGCGACCTGGGTCGACGCGCTCGGGAGAGAACGCGAGATGGAAGTCGACGCCGGCGACCATGCCTGAACCGGCTGCGAGGAGGGGCGCGAGCACCTCGCGCGTCGTGCCTGGATACGTCGTGCTCTCGAGGGTGACGAGCTGGCCGCGCCGCAGGTGCCCGGCCAGCTTCTCGGTGGCGTCCTTGACCAGCGTGAGGTCGGGCTCGCGATTCGCGTTCAGCGGCGTTGGCAGACAGATGATGACGGCGTCGCAGTCCTCGGTGGCGGCGTAGTCGGTGGTGGCGCGGATGAGGCCCTTCTCGACGATCTTTCCGAGGGCCTCGCTGGTGACGTCCTGGATGTAGCTGTGGCCGGCGTTGATCTGGTGGCAGCGCTCGGCGACGGCCTCGACGCCGATGACTTCGATGCCGGCCTCGGCGAACACCGTGGCCAGCGGCAGACCGACGTAGCCGAGGCCGATGACTGCGATCTTCACGAAGGACTCCTGTGGTCGGCTGGATCGAGCGGCGCGTGCCCGCCCCGTCGGATACGGCATTCTATCGTATCGGGGGCGCCGATGCGCCACCGCGATTGTCCTGCATATCAGGTAACTACGGCGTCGCCATGCGGTCCCTCCCCGGTGGTCCTTGCCGGCAGAGCCCAGTTTGCGGCCCTCGCCGGAGAGCCTCGTAGAGACCGTTGACCCCACAATGAGGCTCTCAGAAGAACCCGGTGGATCGCTCCTGCGGGCTCCTTTGTTGCTCCAGCGGGCTGCTCGCAGGGGCTGCCGGTCGCGCCGTCGCGCTGCCTCACCCGGTGGCGTGGCTGCCGATGACGGGAGGCGACGGGTACAATCTAAGGATGAGCATCGCGAAGCGACCAGACGTCGAGAGCATCCCGGCCGACCTCGACCGCTTTCTCGGCACGTTCTTCAACCGCCGCGGGTGGCGCTCGGAGATCAAGTTCGACCCGGCCGAGGACCGCCTCTACCTCGAGGTGCGGCTGGAGAGCCACAAGCTCTCGGCCGACGACCGCTTTCTCTCTCTGGTCGAGTACTTCGCCCGCGCCCAGGACGCCGTGCTGCGGCAGCAGGCCGGACTGCCGCTTCAGGCCCGCCTGTACGCAAGCGATGGCAGCGAGCTGACCACGGCGCTCCACGCCCGTGGTTCCAGCTATCTCGACGACGATGCCCGCGGCTCGGGCATGCGCCGCCGCCTCGCATGGCTCGGTTTTCGGCGACGCCTCTTCTTGCGCGTCGCCCCCGGCGCTCTTCTGTGGGCGGCGGCCCTCGTCTTCGTCGTCTTCGTCGTGGGCGTGCGCCTCGACGTCGCCATGGGCATCGCGCTGCTCGCCCTCGGCGTCCAGGCGATCGCGCTGTTCCTCCTGGCCTCGCGGGGTCGCTAGGGTGCCGGCGGCGAGCGACCACGGTCGCCGCGCTTCCGGCGGGCAGGACCGCGACGCGCGCCTCGAGCTGCTCGGCGACGTTGCGGCCCTTATGGAAGCCCGCAGCGAAACCGACGTGCTGCGCGCCGCCGTGGAGGCGGCCTGCCGCGCCAGCGGCTCTCGCCGCGGGGTGGCCGGTCTCTTCGACGGCGTGGCGGCGACCAGCGAGGCCCGCTACGAGGTCGGCTCAGGCTGGACGCGCGCGCCCGGCCGCTGGGCTGCCGGCGAGGGCGCGCCCGGCGTCGTCTGTCGCACGGCGAGGCCGGTGCTGGACGCCGGAGACTCGGGCGCGAGGGAGAACGCCCCCGGCATCAGCGGCGTCCCCGGGATGGAGCGCTTTGCGTGCGTGCCGCTGCCCGGCGCTGAAGGTGCTCCGCGGGGCTTCCTCGCCGTGGGCGACCGGGACGATGACTTCACGGGGCGCGACGTGCGGCTGCTCGCTGCGCTCGGCGAGATGGTGTCGCTACGCCTGCGCCGCACCATCCGCGACGGACGCCTCGCCGCGGACTGCGAAGCGCGCGCCGACATCGCCGAGCGTCTGCAGCGGCGCCTGTTGCCTCAGGAGCCGCCGGACCTGGAGGGTCTCGACATCGCCTTCTTGTACCGCTCGGCCAGCGCCGGCGTGCTCAGCGGCGGCGACTTCGTCGACTATTACAGTCGCTCCCCGGGCGTTCTCGCGTTCGCCATCGGCGATGTGGCCGGCAAGGGCGTCGAGGCGATGGCCGTGACGTTCGTCACCAAGTACATGCTGCGGGCCGCGGTGCACGGCGGCCAGCTCTCGTGGCCGACGAGCCCCGGCGAGGCGCTCCAGGAGCTGCGCACGGGCCTGCTCGAGCAGCCCGATTTCGGCCCCGGCTCCGAGCGCTTCGTCACGGTGTTGTTCGGGCTGCTCCGCACGCGCCGGGGTCTGCTACAGCTCGCCAGCGCCGGGCACCCCACGCCCTTCATCGTGCGCAAAACCGGCGTCGAGCGGCCACTGCTGCTCACCGAGCCCGCCATCGGCGTGGAGCTGGGCGCGGCACTTGCACCCTACCCCACGGAGACCATCGAGCTCACGCGCGGCGACGTCGTTGTCCTCTTCACCGACGGCATCGCGGAGTTGCGCGACGCGAGCGGGCGGTTCTTTGAGGACCGGATGGGCGGCCTGCTGGCGGCGTGCCACGATGTGCCGGCGGCCGACATCGTGGCGCGCCTTATGGCCGCCGGGGAGGCCTTCTCCGCCCGGCCGCCGGGCGACGACCTCGCGCTGCTCTGCATCCGGCTCGAGGGCGATCCTGGAGTACACTAGCGACGAAGGCGGCCGGCCCCCGCGGCGGCGACGAGCGAAGACAGGCAAGGAGGCAGCGCGATGAACAGCGCACGTCTGCGCCGGCAGGACGGCTTCATTCGCGAGGTCCTGTGGCTCGTCCTGGGTCTGGCGATCTTCGCCGTCGTCGTGCTCGACGGGCTCGCCCTCTTCAACGTCCACCAGTCGGTAAAGGCAGACGCCGCGACGGCGGCCACGCAGGCACAGACGGAGTACGCCTTGACGCTCGACCTCGCCGCCGCCAAGCTCGCGGCGAAGCAGTACCTCATCCAGGCGAACGAGAAGCTCGTGGCCTTCTCCTCGAGCACCAGCCCCGACGGCGCTACCGTGTTCACGGTGGAAGCCAAGGCCCACGCCGACACCTACGTGTTCAAGCTCCTGCGCTACGTCGGCCTGAAGAAGTGGGTCAACGAGATGACCAACCCCACCGGCACGGGCACGGCGGATTGACCGGCGCAGTCTGGCCTGCGTGAGGGGCGCCGCCAAGCACTCCGCACGCTGATCGGCAACGTGCCCGACTCGCGCGCGCGGCGCGCGCGCCTCAGTGGTCGGTGCGCACCGACCCGCGCGCGGCCTGCCGCCGCAGACCGAGCTGCACGATCTCATCGACCAGCGCGCGACCGTCCACGCCCGTGGCGGCCCACAGACGCGGGAACCCACTCATGGCCGTCATGCCGGGAATCGTGTTGATCTCGTTGACGAGCACGCGGCCGTCGTCCTCGAGGAAGAAGTCGCAGCGCGCGAAGCCGCTGCAGTCGAGCGCCGCGAAGGCGGCGACTGCCAGCTCGCCGACCTCGGCCTGTTTGCCGGCGCCGATATCGGCTGGGATCACGAAGGACATCATTCCCTCCGTGTACTTGGCCTCGTAGTCGTAGTACTCGTTGGCGGGAATGACCTCCCCGGCCACCGAGGCGCGCGCGTCCTCGTTGCCGAGCACCGCGCACTCGATCTCGCGACCGGGCGACGACGCCTCGACGATGACCTTGCGGTCGTAGGAGGCGGCCAGCTCGAGAGCGGCTCCGAGCTCGGCGTGGTCGTGCGCCTTGGTCATGCCCACGCTCGAGCCTAGGTTGACCGGTTTGACGAAGACCGGATACGGCAGGCGCTGCTCGACGGCCGCCACCGCGGCAGCGCCGCGGGCGGCCGCGTCTCGCAGCACGAGGTACTCCACCTGCGGCAGGCCGCGAGCCGCGAAGACGTCCTTCATCAGCTCCTTGTCCATCCCCACGGCGCTGCCCACGACGCCGGACCCGGCGTAGGCCAGGCCGGCCATCTCGAGCAGACCCTGGATGGTGCCATCTTCGGCGAACGTGCCGTGCATGATCGGGAAGGCGAAGTCGAGGGGCTGGAATGAGCCGTCCGCGAGCTGAAGCCCGGGGCCGGCGGGATCGACCACCAGGTGCGCCGCCTGGGCGGGCGTGGCGTCCAGCCCGTCGCGAAGCGCCGCCTCGAGATCGGTCGGCTGGAGCCAGCGTCCGTCCCGGGCGATGCCGACAGGGATGACGTCGCACTTTTCGCGGTCGAGCATCGCCGCGACGAAGCGCGCGGAAGCAAGGGAGATCTCGTGTTCGGCGGAACGCCCGCCGAAGATCAGCGCCAGCTGCAGCATGGCGGCTAGCCTAACTACGGCCCATTAAGGGTGCAAGTCCGTCGGCCGGCGCCGGATGGGCCGCGGCGCTGCGGCGGCTTACGCGGCGATTACCGTGGCGGCCACCAGACGGTCGAGAAAGGCGTTCAGGACCTTCAGCTGGTCTAGAGTGTCCGCGAAGGCCGGCATCTCGTCGAGCACGAGCGCGTCGACGAGGGTGTCGCTGATCGCGCCGCGCAAGACGTGGATGCTGAGCACCGCGTCGAGCACCGTGAAGCCCATTGACCACCTGTGCCGCGCCTCGGCCGTCGTGTGCTCCTCGACAGTCCTCATTAGGCGCGGCTGCTCGTATTGTTCTGCCTCCGTGAAGGCGATGAGATCGTCGACCAGGGTGCGCAGCATGCGCTCGCCGAGCTGGCTGGCCACGAGCTCGCGGTAGTCGGAGCCCACCACGTCCACGAGCGCATCCGCCCAGCGCCGCCACAGCTCCTCGCGATGGTCGCGGAGGATGAGGGGGAGCGTCTTCACGAGGCAGCGCGGCGGGCGATGAGCGCCGCCGTCGCGCCGGCGCCGATGCCGTTGTCGATGTTGACGACCACGAGGCCGGGGCTGCAGCTCTGCAGCATGCCGAGCAACGCGGCTTCCCCTCGACCGCCGAGACCGTAGCCGGTGGAGGTCGGCAGGCCGATCACGGGCACCTCGACGAGGCCGGCGACCACCGACGGCAGGGCGCCCTCCATCCCGGCGGCGACCACGATGGCCGCCACGCCGGCGGCACGCATCTCGTCGAGGGGCGTGGCAAGACGGTGCAGCCCGGCCACGCCCACGTCGAAGGCGCTCACGACGGCGACGCCCATGGCGCGGCACATGGCGACCGCCTCGCCGGCGACGCCGAGATCGCTCGTACCGGCGGCGAGGACGCCGACGGCGCCGCGCTCTGCCACGGGCGGCACGCCCGGGCGCCGGACCACGACCACGCGGCTGCGCTCGTCGTGATCTACCGCCCCCGGCACGCCGTCGGCGAGCGCCGCGGCTTGCTCGGCGCTGACGCGGCTGCAGAGCACCAGAGGGCTGTGATCGAGAAAGCGCGCCACGATGCCGAGAAGCTGCTCGGTGCTCTTGCCCTCAGCGTACACGACCTCGGGCACGCCCTTGCGGGCCGCCCGCGAGACATCGAGCCGCGCGTAGTCGCCGACGGCGGAATAGCCGAACCGCCGCAGGCGGTCGACCGCGTCGGCCGCGGCCAGGCGGCCGGCGGCGACCTCGGCGAGCAGCTCTTCGAGGGAGCGGTCCATGAGGCGGGATTAGGCGCGCCGCGGGCTTTTCCTGCCGCACGCGCCATGCCCGCCCGACGGATGTTCCGGTGCGTAACTGCAGCTTAACGAGGAGAATGCCGATAGCCGAGGTATAATCGGAGCGATATCGTCTTGGAAGAGGAGCAGTGCCGGAGCCCGCGTACAGAGTATACAGGCACGAACGCAGCCGTCGCCGCCGCTGGCCGTACTACGTCGTAGCGGCGGTTTGCGTGCTGGTGGCTTTGGCCGGCTGGCAGGTGCTCGCCGTGCCTCGCGTCTCGGCGGTCACGCCGGGCCCGGATTCGTACGTCAAGAATCCCTCACTCACCGTCGTGCTCAACGTCAAGGGCCTTTCAAAGCTGAGCAGCGTTCGCGTCACGTTCGACGGCACTGACGTCACAGGTAAGGCCGCGCGCAGCGGCGACAAGCTCACCTTCATCACCGGCAAGCTCTCCGACGGCTCCCACTCGGTCTCGTTCAACGCGACCAGCGCCAATCTGTTCCGTCACGAGGTTCGCAAAGACTGGCGTTTCACCGTCGACACCAGCATCCCCAGGCTCGTGCTCTCCGGCTCGGCCGACGAAGGCCGCATCAACACCTCGCCGGCGGCTTTCGGCGGCAGCACCGAGCCGTACGCCACGGTCACGGTCTCGGGCGGCGGCGTCAAGGCCAGCGGCCAGGCCGACGCAAGCGGCAAGTACGCGGTCAGCGCCAACCTGCCCGACGGGCCCTCGGACGTCACCATCACCACCGCCGACAGGGCCGGCAACGCGACCTCCAAGAGGCTGCGCGTCTACGTCGATGCCATCCCCCCCACGCTCAAGACGACACAGCTGGGCAAGATCGTCAGGCACTCGGGTCTAAAGATCCGCATCAAGGCCCGCGACCAACTCGGCGAACCCAAGCTCAAGCTCGTGCTCGACGGCGAGGCGCGCGACTACCAGGGCTTGCCTTCGCACGCCGTGTTCACAGTCAAGAACCTCGCCCAAGGCAAGCACACGATGGTCATCACGGCCGTCGACAAGGGCGGCAACGTCGTCACCGACAAGCAGACGTTCGTCATCGACAGCACCGAGCACTTCGGAAACGCCATGATGTGGCCGGGCGCCCGTGGCAAGGACGTCAAAGCGTTGCAGACGAAGCTCGCCGACGCCGGCGTTTTCGACGGCCCCAAGAACGGAGACTACGACAACCACGTGGTCACCGCGGTGAAGAAGTTCCAGGCCAACAACGGCATGACCGTCGACGGCCTTGTCGGCACCATGGTATTGAACGCTCTCAGCGGCCAGATCGTCGTCGACATCGGCGACCTGCGCCTCTACCTCTACCGCGACGGCAAGCTCGTGAAGAGCTACCAGGTGGCGACCGGGCAGCCTGCCTACCCCACGCCGACCGGCACCTACTCGATCGTCACAATGACCAAGGATCCCACATGGCTGCCGCCCAACTCCGACTGGGCCAAGAACGCAACGCCTATCCCACCCGGCACAGAGAACCCTCTCGGGACCCGCTGGATGGGTACGAGCGCATCGGGGGTCGGCATCCACGGCGTCCCGCCGAGCGAAGACGGCTCGATCGGCACCTATGCTTCGCATGGCTGCATCCGCATGCACAACTGGGACGCGGTCGATCTGTTCGATCGAGTGGTCATCGGGATGCCGGTGATCATCCGCCTGTAGGCGCGCTCCCCTCCTTGCACGCTGAGCCGCACGCCTGCGGCGCGCCGCCGCGCGTACCCGAAGCACGATCGCGACGCTGAGGAAGAACATGGCAGAGGTCACCCCGTTCAGAGGCATCCGCTACCACGAGGGCGTCGCGCTCGACGACGTGGTGGCGCCGCCGTACGACGTGATCCCGGCGGCGCAAGCCGCCGAGCTGCGGGAGCGCAGCCCGTACAACGCCGTCCACCTCGACCTCCCCGTCGCGCATGGCGAGGCGGCGGAGGACGCGGACTACGCGCGCGCCGCCGCCGCCTTCATGCGGTGGCGCGCCGAAGGCGTACTGGTGCGCGAGGCCGAACCCAGCCTGTACCTCGTGGATCAGACCTACCGCGGTCCCGACGGTCGCGAACGCACGCGCAAGGGCTTCATCGCGCGGCTCCGTCTGGCCGATTTCGCGGAGCGCGTCGTCCTGCCGCACGAGCGCACGCATGCCGGCGCGAAGGTCGACCGGCTGCGTCTCTACCGCGCCGCCCGCGCCGACCTCAGCCAGATCTTCCTGCTCTGCCCCGACGACGATGGCGGCCTCGAGGACGCGCTCGCGGCGGCGGCGGGGGCCGCCTGCGTCGCGGCCGCCCGCGAGGCCCGCGACGGGGACGGCAATCTGCATCGGATCGTCCCTTTCGCCGGCCCCGGCGCGGAGCGCATCGTCGATCTCTTGCGCGAGCGGCCCCTCTACATCGCCGACGGTCACCATCGCTACGAGACGGCGGTCGCCTATCGCGACGAGCGCCGCGCCAGCGGCGACCACAGCGCCGACACGCTGATGGTCTACTTGTGCAGCATGAGCGATCCCGGTCTCTCCGTGTTCCCCACCCACCGCCTCGTGCGCGGCATCGTCGTGCCGCCCCTCGCCGACCTGCTCGAGCGCCTGCAACCGTTCTTCGAGGTCGTGGGCGCACCTGCCAAGGGTCCTGAAGCCTGCCGCGGGGTGCTCGACGCGTTGGGCGAACAGGCCGACCCCGGCAGGGTCTTCGGCCTGTGTCTGCCGCGTGAGGACGTCTGCGTCGCCGTGAGGTCGCGCGAACCGCAGGCGAAGCAACGGCTCGTCGCCTCCGGCTTCTCGCCGGACGCCGCCGACCTGTCGGTGACGGTCCTGCATGAGCTTGTCCTCCACGAAGCGCTCGGCATGGACCGCGGGGAGGTCGAGAAGCACATCGACTACGCGAAGAGCGTACCCGACGCGCTGGCGGCGCTGGCGGGCGGCCGCTACGGGCTCGGCGCGTTTCTCAACGCCACGCTGATCAGCCAGGTGCGGGCGCTCGCCGACCGCGGCGAGACCATGCCCCAGAAGTCGACGTACTTCTACCCCAAGCTGCTCACGGGCCTGGTCTTCGACGCGCTCGGCGCCTGACGGGTCGGGTGCGGGCTCCTCCGCGGCCGCGGGGGAGCGCCCGCCACTCCCCCCGGCTGCCGCCTCGGCGCCGTTAGGACGCTGCGTCGGCGCGGCGCTGCAGATCCGCCAGAGCCGCGGCCTGGCCGTCGCTGTAGGGCAGCGAAACCTGGCCCGCCAGAAGCTGCTCGACGCGCTCACGGGCGGCGGCGACCGTGGTCGGCGACCCCGCCGCCTGCCAGGCGTCCCAGCTGCCCTGCACGCCGAGGTCGCTCAGGCGCCACTCGCCGCGGCGGGCGTTCTGCCGCGTCGAGCGCTCGCCGAGGAAGGAGCCGCAGGGCCCGACCTTGTCGAGGATCTCGTCGAGCCACAGATCTTCGCGCACCGGTATGCCTGCGCGCGCCTGCCGGGCGAGGCGGATCATCTCGACGTCCATGACGATCTGCTCGAGGCAGAGGATCGTCGCACCCCCCAGAAGGCCGGGACCGACCAGCACGTCGGGGCCTGAGAGGGTGATGAGGAGCGCCCCGTTGGCCTTCTCCCACGCGGTCTGCAGGTCGGGCTCGTAGGTCTGGGTGCAGAGGCCTGAGGACTCGGCCGGCAGGCCGTAGTAGCGGGCCATCTCGGTGCCGGCGGCGCAGAGCACGGCGTGCTCGACGGCGCCGGCGGCATACGACCCCGACCGCGGATCCATCGTCGCGATCACCGGCGAGTAGATGACCGGCGTGCCCGGCGCCGCGGCCTGCACCAGGCAGAGCGTGCCGATAGTCTCGCAGTTGGCGGCCAGAAGGGTGCCGAGCCGGCTGCCGGGCGCTGTGGCGCCCTGCAGGGGCATCGGCATGATCGCCACCGGCAGCCCGTAGTCGCGCAGCTCGAGCCAGGTCTGGGTGAAGTCGTGCTCGATGGTGAGCGGAGACGCGGGCGTGATGAGGAAGGAGAACGGCATCTGCTCGCGCACGGCCTCGCGGCTGCCGAACACGATGTCGAGCACCTCTTTGAGCCACGGCGCCAGCGCGGGCGTGCCGAACGAATCCTGCACGTGCTTGCCGAAGGTGGCGAACACGTCCGCGTAGTAGCGCACGAAGCCGCCCGGCTGCTCGTAGTCGAGGGCGTAGTCGACGGGACACCAGTAGAAGCCGACGTCGTCGAGCGCATCGTGAAGCCGGGTGGCGGCCAGCCAGTCGGCGTGCGTCGTGGGCCGGCGCTCGCCGGTGGCGGCGTCGAAGACGGCTGTGGCGCCGCCGTCGGCGAGGAGCGTGGACTCGCCGGCGTTGAGAGGGAAGCTCCAGCCCGGTCGGCGGCCGTGCACGGTGAACTCCTTGCGCGCCTGAGCCAGTGAGCGCTCAATGAGCTCGGGCGGGAAGCGGACCATGCGCGTGGCCTCGTCGACTCGGGCGCCGGCGGCAGCCAGGATCCGGCGCCCTTCGGAGGTGTCGCAGCGCATGCCGACGCTGCCGAGCACCTTCAGCGTGCGCTCGTGGACCTGCGCCTTCTCGGCCTCCGAAAGGATCTGGATCCGGGTCTGCATCAGGCGGCGTCCTCGGCGGCTTCGGCCTCGGCCAGGGTGAGCGCCTCGTTGCCGGCTTCGCGCGACGGGTTGCGCGGCCCGCCGTAGATGGCCCGGAACACGGAGTACAGCACCGGGCCGGAAAGCAGCGCGACGAATCCGGCGATGCCGTACCAGCCCACGTCGATGCCGAGCAACCTGAAGCCTGTGAATCCGAAGATCGTCGTGCTGCGGTCGATGGCGTTGACGTAGATCGTGAAGATGACGATGAGGATCGGCGGGATGACCATCGCCACCATGCCGGCGGTGCCGAACGGCACGCGGAAGGGCCGTTTGAGATTCGGCTCTTTGATGCGCAGGCGCACCGCCGAGATGAAGATGAGCACGTAGGCGGAGATGAAGAGGATCACGTCGATCACCACGAGGTTCTGGAACGGCCCGACGATGAGGACCGCGTTGAGCGCGGCCATGAGCAGGATGGCGGCGATCGGCGTGCCGAAGCGCTTGCTCACGATGGAGATCGACTTGGGAAACAGCCCGTCCGCCGAGATCGCGAACAGCGGGCGGGCGCCGGAGGCGAGGTAGTCGAGGTAGAGGGCGAGGTTGCCGAGCAGCGCCGAGGCGAGGAGCGCGACGCCGAGCGCAGAGCCACCCAGCGACTTGCCGATCTCGACGAACGAGACGTAGCCGTCGCCGGCCTGCGTCGCGAAGCTGTCCCAGTGGCCGTACCCGGCGAGGCTCGCGAGCGTGGGTAGCACATACATGATGATGATGAACGGCACCGCCAGCATGAGGGCCCGCGGGATGATCTTCTGCGGGTTGCGGATCTCGCCCGAAAGGGTCGACATCGACTCGTAGCCCGAATACATCCACACGCCGATCGCGAGGCCGAGCGCGAACACGCCGCCGCTGCCGAAAAGGGGCGCGCCCGGCACCGTGACCGGGGTCAGCGGGTTGAAGTTCCACTTGGCCAGGCCGACGACGATGAGCGCGAAGAACGGCGCCAGGATGAGGATCGAGAACAGCGTCGAACTGAGCGCGATGAGCTTCACGCCGATGATGTTCATGGTCGCGAAGACGGCGATGATGGCCCAGCAGATCACGTAGAACCAGAGCTGGCTGAAGCCCAGCCAGTTCTGCAGGTAGCCGACGCCGAGCACGATGTAGACGGACGAGTCGACGAAGATCGAGAGCGACCACCACCAGGCGGTCTGAAAACCCCAGAAGTCGCCGAGCGCGCGCCGCGTCCAGACGTAGAAGCCGCCCTCGCCGGGCAGTGCCGACCCGAGCTCGCTGGCGATGAGCGCCATCGGCATGCTCCAGAAGATCGGCAGCAGGATGAGGAGGAGGAGCGTCAGGCCCGGCCCGGACGATGACACCATGTCCTCGATGCCGAACGAGCCGCCCGAAACGAGGATGTAGATCATGAAGAAGACGGTGATGATGCGGACCTGCGCCCTCTTCAGGCTCCTCACTCCGGGCTCGGATGGAACGGGTTCGCTCATGCCACTTCCCAGTGCTCTCCTGGTGTTGGACGAAGGGGCTCGTCCCGGGACGAGAGGGGGCTCCCCGGCGGCCCCAACGGCGTGCAGTCAAGTATGGACGAGTGGAAGGAGCTCGGCTACGGCTGATTTCTTGGCAAACTTCGCGTTGGGGGCTGGGCAAACCTCTGCGCTGAGCCCCACACGGTGCTCCCGACCGGCAGCACGCGCGCGCCCGGCTCGGCGCGGAAGAGCCGGGCGCGCAACGCCCGGCGGTCGGCGGCGCCGAGCTTGCGAAGAAGTGCGCGGCAGTGGGTGCGCGCCGTCGTCGGCGTAACGCCGAGACGCTTCGCCAGCGCCGTCGTGCTCAGGCCGTCCAGGATGAGCACGAGCACGTCGGCCTCACGCGTCGTGAGCTGCGCCTGCTCCACAGCGCTTTCGGCCGGCAGGTAGGCGAAGCACGCCCTGCCGGCGACGGCGCGCAGCTCGAGGACCAGATCGCAACAGGCGTGCAGGCGGTGCGCGGCGAGCAGCTCCCGGGCGCCTGCCGCATAGCCGACGATCAGCGGCGCCGAGGCCGGCGGCAACGGGCCGGCGGCGGGGCTGCAACGAGGGCACGCCTCGGCCGCATCGAGTCCGACGAAAATGGCGGCGGGTGCGGCCCGCCAGATGCGCGCGCCCGGCCCTTCGTCCAGCGGCGCGAAGCCGAGCTCCCGCGCCGCCGCCAGCACGTGCAGACGCAGCAACGGATCCGCTTCGACGAAGGCCGCGAGGCCGCCCGCGCCGACCGGCACGGGGACAGGCTGCGCCTGCCGCCCCGTTGGCAGTTGCGGCCGCCCGGTGTCGTTTGGCGCCGGGAAGACCCGGCCGCCGGCCCGCCGAGGCAGGCCGGCGGCCCCCCTGGGGAGGATGGGGGTGGGGGCTTCTGGCGGCGTCAGCACCGGATCGCCGCCGTTTGACCTAAGATGTCGGCGGATACACAGGCGCCAGCATGAAACGACACCCATGGGAGGGCACAATGGCGACCATCAAACGCTGGATCGACGTTGACGCGGAGATCACTGAAGCCGATCGAGAGTGGACGGAGTTCATGTTCCGTAGCCTCGTCGGCCACTACCAGACGTCGCTCGCGGACGTCGAGTGGTCGCTCGCCGACGACGTCGAGAAGACCGGCATGGTCACGCTTGCCGACCTCGGCGTCGGCCGCACGCGGGTCACCGTGAGCATCGACTACGAAGGCGACACGGGCGCCGAGGAGGCCGTGGGCGCGCATCTCGACCGCGACCTCGCGGAGTTCAAGAGGTTCGCCGAGACACGCGGCTGAGCCCGCCCTCCAGATCGACGATCGCGAGTCCGCGTTCACAGCACCTCCGGCGGTTTCGGGCCGGGCGGTGCGCCCGGGCCTCAGGGCCCTGAGTCTCTGCGGGGCGCCGGAGGCGCCGGGAGCGCTGGAAGTCGTGGCCTCGGCAGTATAGGCCCAGAGGGCCGCCGCCGTCGTCATACCACGGGTGGAGTTGATGGCGCCGGCGGCACTACCCGCCGGCGGGCGCAACCGCCTACGGGTGGAACCGCGTCCAGCAGGCGCGGCGCTTGGGGTTGACGTTCGCGTGCGGGGTGCTGCCGGTGCGGCGCTCGAGGTTGACGGTCGCGTGCGGCGCCGCGCCCTGCGCGGTATCGTTGGCGCGGGCTGCGCCGCAAGGCGCTCGCGGCCCTGCCCTCGCGACCCGCGACCGGTGAACAGCAACTGGAGGAGGCAGCGTGGGCGGGACCCTCATCGAACGGCTCGCCGCCGTGCCCATCGTCGGCACCGACTATCGTCCTTTCTCCATCGCGCCCAGCGGCGACACGGTGGCTTTCGAATGGCGGAACGGGGGAGACTGGCAGCTCTACACGGTCGACAGCCGCGGCGCGGCGCCCCCACGGCGACTTCTCTCGATCGACGATCCCTGCGGCTGCCCCAAGTACTCGGGCGACGGTCGCTACCTGTACTTCGCGCGCGACGACAAGGGATCGGAGTGCTTCGACTTCTATCGCTACGAGGTCGCCACCGGGACCGTGGAGAACCTGCTCCCGGGCACCCCCGATCTCTCCCCGAACCCCGACCTCCAGCTCTCGCCCGACGGCACGCGCATCGCCTTGAGCGCCGACCACGGTCAGAGCTACGCCGCCGCGCTGATGCCTGCGGCGGCGTGCCCGCAGGGCGCCGGCGTGGAGCTGGTCGTCGACCACTACTTCAACGACTGGACGCCACAGTGGTCGCCGGATGGTCGGCGCATTGCCTGGCACGCGGACACCCGCGGGCAGGACGGCGCGGTCTTCGTCATGGACGTCGAGGAGGGCGCGCAGCAGGCGATCGGCGGCGAGCAGCCTATGCTGGCCTGGTTCCCGCGCTGGTCGCCGGACGGCGCGCGCCTCGCCTTTCAGGGCGTCGTCGACGACGCTTACGCCGTCGGCATCTACGATACGTTGAGCGCGTCCGTCGAGTGGGCCTGGAGCGACGCGCACGACGCCCATCACCCCGTGTGGTCGCCGGACGGAGACGCGCTCCTGTTTCTCCGCGACATCGACGCCCGCACGTCGCTCTGGCACCTCGACCTCCAGTCGCGAGCGCTGCGCGACCTGAGCGTCGGCGCCGGCAATCACTACCACCCGCGCTTCACTCCCGACGGAGACGCGGTCGTGGTCGCGCTCAGCGCCCCGGGGATCCCCAGCGACCTGTTTCGCGTCGACCTCGCGGATGGTCGCGTGACGCGACTCACGCAGGGCCTTCCCGACGACCTCGCCGGGCACGACTTCGTGCACGGCGAGCACGTCCACTACCGCAGCCTCGACCTGCTTGCCGACGTCCCCGCGCTGCTCTTCCGTCCGCGCGAGCACAACGGCTGCGGGGTGGTCATCATCCACGGCGGTCCCACCTGGCACCATGCCGACGAGTGGGACCCCCTGCGGGAAGCCTTCCTCGACGCCGGCTTCATGGTCGTCCACCCCAACTACCGCGGCAGCGACGGCTACGGGCGCCGCTGGCAGCTCGCCAACCGCTACCTCTGTGGTCAGGGCGAGGCGCAGGACTGCGCCGGCGCCCACGCCTTTCTCGTCGCCATGGGCTGCGACCCGGGCCGCATCGCGGTGACCGGGCGCAGCCACGGCGGCTACCTCACCGCGCAGATGCTCACGCAGTTCCCCGAGCTCTGGGCGGCCGGCGTCGCCGGCGTGCCGTTCTTCGACCACATCGACGCGCAGGTGGACCCCGCGGTCCGCGAGGACCTGCGCTGGTGGGACCGCGAGAACACCGGCGACCTCGTCAAGGATCGCGCCCGGCTCGAGTACTACTCGCCGATCAACCACCTCGACCGCGTCAGCGCCCCGCTGCTCATCCTGGCGGCGGCTCGCGATCCCCGCTGCCCGACGCGCCTCGTCGGCAAGGTGGTGGACACGCTGCGCGCCGCCGGCCGCATCTGCGAGGCGCAGATCTACCCCGACGAGGGCCACGAGATCAGCGGCGTCGAGAACCATGTGGACTACGACCGGCGCACGGTGGAGTTCATCTTGCGGCACGCGGGGGTCAGCGGCTGACGAAGTGATCGCGGTCCGCAGCCGGCGCGCGGCGCGGCCTCCGCCCCCTGCGCGCCGCATCTGCGATAGACTGGCCTCGTCCCCAGCACTCTCTCTCCGGGCAGGTGAGCCGATGAACGTGCGCGTCTACGTCACGCCCAAGAAGGGCATCCTCGACCCCCAAGGCGCCGCCGTCGAGCGCTCGCTCCCCAACCTCGGGTTCAGCGGAGTGAGCGGCGTCCAGATCGGCAAGATCATCGACCTCACCATCACCGCTGACGATCTCACCGCCGAAGCCGCCCACGCGCAGGTCGACGAGATGTGCCGCAGGCTGCTCGCCAACCCGATCATCGAGGATTACACCTTCACGATCAGCGAGGGCTGAGGGATGGGCCACGCCCCCGTGCGCTTCGGCGTCGTCGTCTTCCCCGGGAGCAACTGCGACGCCGACGCCTATCACGCCGTCTCCACCTTTCCCGGCGCCGGTGCGCAGTACCTGTGGCACAAGGACACCGACCTCAAGGATGTCCAGGCCGTCATCCTGCCCGGCGGTTTCAGCTATGGCGACTACCTGCGCTGCGGCGCCATCGCCCGTTTCAGCCCCATCATGCAGTCGGTCATCGACTTCGCCCACGAGGGCGGCCTCGTGATGGGCATCTGCAACGGCTTCCAGACCCTGGTCGAGGCCGGCCTTCTGCCCGGCGCCCTCATCCGCAACACCGGGCTCAAGTTCGTCTGCCGCTACGTCAACCTGCGCGTGGAGACCACGCGCACGCCGTTCACCAGCGCCTGCGAGACCGGCGAGGTGCTGCGCATCGTCGTCAAGCACAACGAGGGCAACTACACCGTCGACCCCGAGACGCTGGCGCGCCTGCAGGCCGCCGACCAGATCGTCCTGCGCTACGTGGACGCCGCCGGCGAGCGCGCCGAGGGCGCCAATCCTAACGGCGCGCTCGACGACGTCGCCGGCGTCTGCAACGAGACCCGCAACGTGTTCGGCATGATGCCGCACCCGGAGAACTCCGTGGAGGCCGGGCTGGCCGGCGGCGCCGACGGGCGCCCGCTGTTCCAGTCGATCATCGACACGGTGCTGCGCACTGCGGAGGTGACGTCATGAGCGGTGAGCAGTACGTGAACCGGCGTGCCGACGTGGAGGCCGCCGTCAAGCTCGGCCTCACAGCGGACGAGTACGCGCACATCTGCAAGATCCAAGGCGGCGAGCCGACGTATGTCGAGCTCGCCATCTACTCGCTCATGTGGAGCGAGCACTGCAGCTACAAGCACTCGCGACCCATCCTCGGGCGCTTCCCCACCAGCGGGCCGCGCATCCTGCAGGGCCCCGGCGAGAACGCCGGCATCATCGATGTCGGCGACGGCTGGGCCGTGGCCATGAAGGTCGAGAGCCACAATCACCCGTCGGCGGTCGAGCCCTTTCAGGGCGCCGCCACCGGCGTGGGCGGCATCGTCCGCGACATCTTCACGATGGGCGCGCGGCCGTGCGTGAGCATGGATTCATTGCGCTTCGGCGAGCTCACCGAGCCGCGCCAGCGCTTCCTGCTCGACGGCGTCGTCGGCGGAATCGCCCACTACGGCAACTGCCTCGGCATCCCCACCATCGGCGGCGAGATCTACTTCGAGCCCAGCTACGAGGGCAACTGCCTGGTCAACGCCATGAGCGCCGGCATGATCCGCACCGACGGCATCGTGCGCGCTATCGCCAGCGGCGTCGGCAACCACGTCGTGCTCATCGGCTCCAAGACCGGCCGCGACGGCATCGGCGGCGCCAGTGTGCTCGCCAGCCAGGAGTTCGACGAGACGCTCGAGGAAAAGCGCCCCAGCGTCCAGGTCGGCGACCCATTCACCGAGAAGAAGCTCATCGAGGCCTGCCTCGAGCTCATCCACCGCAAGCTTGTGGTGAGCATGCAGGACCTGGGCGCCGCCGGCCTCACCAGCTCGAGCAGCGAGATGTCGAGCAAGGGCTTCGTCGGCCTCGACATCCACGCCGACCGCGTGCCCCTGCGCGAGGCCGACATGGAGCCCTGGGAGATCATGATCAGCGAGAGCCAGGAGCGCATGCTGGCGATCGTCACTGAGCAGCAGATCGCCGACGTGCGCGAGGTCTGCGAGCGCTGGGACCTCGACTGCACCGTGATCGGCGCGGTCACCGACAGCAAGATGCTGCGCATCTGGTGGCACGGCGAACGCGTCGCCGACATCCCTGCGCGGCGCCTGGCGGACGAGAGCCCGGTCATCCGCACGCCGTCCGTGAAGCCGGACTACATCGTCGACGAGCCCGTCGCCGTGGATGACGCGGGCTATCCGCCGCCGAATGACCTGGGCGCGGCGCTCACGCAGCTTCTGGCCGCGCCCAACATCGCCAGCAAGCGCTGGGCGTTCGAGCAGTACGACTACATTGTGCAGGCCAACACCGTGCAGATCCCCGGCGGCGACGCCGCCGTGCTGCGCATCAAGGACTCGCTGCGCGGCATCGCCTTCAGCAACGACTGCAACGGCCGCCATTGCTACCTCGATCCCTATCGCGGCGCCAAGGCGGCGGTCGCCGAAGCCGCGCGCAATCTGGCCTGCGCCGGCGCCCTGCCGGTGGCGGTCACCGACTGCCTCAACTTCGGCAATCCCGAGAAGGGTGAGATCTACTGGCAGTTCGAGCAGGCGGTCGAGGGCATCGCCGAGGCCTGCGAGGCACTCGATACGCCGGTCGTCAGCGGCAACGTGAGCTTCTACAACGAGAGCTTCGGCCAGGCGATCTACCCCACGCCGATGATCGGCATGCTGGGCATCTACGAGGATGTCAGCGTGCACATCGACGATGCCTTCAAGGACGAAGGCGACGTAATCGTGCTGCTCGGCGCCGAGGCCGCCTGGGTCGACGGCAGCGAGTATCAGAAGATCGCCTACGGCAAGGTCGAGGGCCGCGTGCCCGACGTGGACCTGCAGCTCGAGGTCGAGCTGCAGAGCAAGATCCGCGCGGCCATCGAGGCGCGTCTCCTCAGGAGCGCCCACGACTGTGCCGAGGGCGGCCTGGCCGTAGCGCTGGCCGAGTGCTGCATCGCCAGCGGTTCAAACGGCGGCGCGCAGTTCGCGGACCCGGAGGCGCCGCGCGGCGGCCGGAGCGGCCGCTGGCTGGGCGCCGACGTGGCTCTCGGCTCCGCCGCGGCGGTCGCCGGCGCCGCGCAGCGGCCCGACCTGGCCCTGTTCGGCGAGGCGCCGTCCCGCGTGATCGTCACCGTCGCGGCGGAGCTGCTCGGCCCGCTCGACGAGGTGCTCGGCGGGCTGCCGCACCGCGTCCTCGGCCGGGTGACCGGCACCGACTTGAGGTGTACCATGGGGGGCAAGGAGCTCTTCACCGTCCCGGTGGGCGAGCTCCATTCTGCTTACGAGTCGCTTCCGGAGCGGCTCTGACGAGCGACCGGACGAGCGCCGTGCACGACGATCGACTCCATGACAGCTGTGGTGTCTTCGGCATCCATGCGCCGGGGCGCGACGTCGCGCGCCTCACATTCTTCGGGCTCTACGCCCTGCAGCACCGCGGCCAAGAAAGCGCCGGCATCGCCGTGGCCGACGACGGCCAGATCACGGTCATCAAGGACCTCGGCCTGGTGAGCCAGGTCTTCAACGAGCAGATGCTCCAGAGCCTCAGCGGCCAGCACGCCATCGGCCACGTGCGCTACTCAACGACCGGCTCGAGCCACTGGCAGAACTCGCAGCCGCTGGTGCGCAGCCGCAACGGCGACGTGATCGCCCTGGGCCACAACGGCAACCTGGTGAACACCACAGAGCTGCGCGATGAGCTCATCGGCCAGGGCGTGAAGTTCGCCGGCACCACCGACACCGAGGTCATCACGGCGCTCATCGCCCACGAGGCCGAGGGCGACCTGCTCGGCGCCGTGCGCACCGCCGTCGCCAAGATCCGCGGGGCCTTCTCGGCGACGGTCGCCTCGGGCGACGCGCTGGTCGGCTTCCGCGACCCCTACGGCGTGCGTCCACTCTGCCTCGGCAGCTACGAGGGACACGTCGTCATCAGCAGCGAGACCGCCGGGCTCGACATCATCGGCGCCGACTTCGTCCGCGAGATCCAGCCCGGCGAGATCGTCATCGTCGACAAGGAGCACGGCCTGCGCAGCGCGCGCGTGGAGCTCGAGGGCTCACGCCCGGCACTGTGCATCTTCGAGTTCATCTACTTCGCGCGGCCCGACAGCACGATGGTTGGGCGCACGCTTCACCTTGTCCGCCAGGAGATGGGCAAGCACCTGGCGCTTGAGGCGCCGGTCGCGGCCGACCTCGTCATCCCGGTGCCCGACACGGGCATGCCGGCCGCCATCGGCTACGCCTCAGCCTCCGGCATCCCCTACGCCGAGGGCCTCATCAAGAACCGCTACGTGCACCGCACCTTCATCCAGCCCGACGACCAGCTTCGTCAGGTCGGCATCCGCATGAAGCTCAATCCGCTGAGCGCCGTGATCCGCGGCAAGCGGCTCGTCGTCGTCGACGACTCGATCGTGCGCGGCAACACCACGAGCAAGCTCGTCGAGATGCTGTTCAGCGCGGGGGCGAAAGAGGTCCACCTGCGCATCAGCTCGCCGCCGATCCAGTATCCCTGCTACTACGGCATCGACATGGCTACCCGCGCCGAGCTCATCGCCGCCAACAAGACGGTCGCTGAGGTGCGTGACCATGTCGGCGCCACCAGCCTCCACTACCTCACGCTCGAGGGGTTGCAGCACAGCACCGGCCTGCCCAAGAGCCAGTTCTGCCGCGCCTGCTTCGACGGCGACTACCCCATCGCCGTGCCCGACGAATACGCAATGTGCAAGACGCGCTTCGAGAAGGGAACGGCGGCGGCTTGCGAGAGCTGAGAGAGTTGTGATCTCCGTCGCCATCC
This sequence comes from uncultured Thermoleophilia bacterium, assembly GCA_903862845.1. Lineage (GTDB taxonomy): Bacteria > Actinomycetota > Thermoleophilia > UBA2241 > UBA2241 > CAIXSE01. The sequence goes on along the minus strand of CAIOZS010000112.1, from coordinate 5,838 downwards.
TCAACTTCAGCGTCGCCAGCCTCGGGTTCTGGGTTCTCGACGTCCTCCTCCTGCTGGCGCTCGCCGGAGTGGTCGTCGTGCTGGCCACCGACGACCGCGACCCCAGCACCGTGCTCGCCTGGCTGTTCGTCGTCCTCCTGCTCCCCATCCTGGGCCTGGTGGCGTACTTCTTCATCGGGCGCAACTTCCGTCGCGATTCGCCCAGGCGCACGCGGATTCTGCGCCGCCTGGAAAACGTCGCGGACAAGTCGTTGGTACCCGTGACGGCGGCCAACACCGCCTTCACCGAGGCGGCGGTCGCCGATCTGGCCGGCACGGCCGGTGCCCGCATCGAGTCGACCGGCCGCACCGAGGGCGGCGCCGTCCCGCTGCCGGCAGACAGCGTCGAGATATACACACGCGGCGCGGACAAGTTCCCGGCCTTGCTCGCCGACATGGCCGGGGCGCAGCGCTACATCCACCTCATGTACCTGATCTGGGAGCAGGACGAGCTGACCGCCCAGGTCACGGACGTCCTGCTCGAGCGCCTGGCCGCCGGCGTCCAGGTCCACATCCTCTACGATTGGCTCTCGTGCATCACGTACAAGAAGGACGAGCTCAAGCGGCTTGCCGTCGCCGGCGCCACCGTCGCCCCCTGCTACAAGAGGTTGCCGCAGATCAACTACCGCAACCACATGAAGATGGCGATCGTCGACGCCGAGGTCGTCTACAGCGGCGGCATGAACATGGGTCAGGAGTACATCGACGGCGGTCCGCGCTTCGCCGTCTGGCGCGACACGCACTTTCGCATGACCGGCCCCGTGGTCGCGCCGTACCTGATGCTCTTCGCCGCCACGTGGCTGCTCAACGGAGGCACGGAGGACCTTGCGACGGACTACATGCCGGCGCCGCACGAGCATGGTCGCCATGAAGGCGTGCCGGTGCAGGTGCTCTACTCGAGCGTCGGCACCACCTTCAAGACGATCCGCGACGTCTTCATCACGGCGCTTCTCACCGCCAGACGGCGCATCTGGATCCAGTCGCCCTACTTCGTGCCCGACGAGCCGCTGATCACGGCGATGTGCACGGCGGCGGCGAGCGGCGTGGACGTGCGCTTCATGATGACCGGCGTACCCGACAAGAAGATCCCGTACTACGCCGCGCAGGCCTACTACCCGCAGCTCCTTCGCGCCGGGGTACGGGTCTACCAGTACAAGGCCGGCTTTTTGCACGCCAAGACGGTGACCGTGGACGACCAGCTCGCGATCATCGGCACCTGCAACTGGGACATCCGCAGCATCATTCTGCACGATGAGGTGGTGTCGGTCTTCTACGACGACGGCATCGCGACGCGCTACGCGGAGCAGTACGAGCGCGACATCGCAGGCAGCGCGCTGGTGACGATGGAGGACGTCCTCGCGCTCGGCCGCCTGGTCAGGTTCCGCAACTCCGTGTACCGGCTGTTCTCGCGGCTGCTCTGACGCTCGCGGAGGGGGCTCTCCCTCGCTGCTGGCGGCGAAGGTGACCTGCGACGTAGACTGGCACCGTCACACTGACGGGGGAGCGCGATGGGCGACGACCAGGGGTTCACGTACAAGAAGGCGGGCGTCGACGTTGAGGCGGGCAACCGCGCCGTCGACCTCATGAGGCAGCGGCTCAAGAGCACGCAGCACCCGTTGGTGCTCGGCGGTCTCGGCGGCTTCGGCGGAGCGATGCGGCTGCCGAAGCTCAAAGACCCGGTACTGGTGGCCGGGACCGACGGCGTGGGTACCAAGATCGAGCTCGCCCGTGCCATGGGCAAACTTGGCACCATCGGCATCGACCTGGTCGCCATGAGCGTCAACGACGTGTCGGCCTGTGGCGCCGTTCCGCTGTTCTTCCTCGACTATCTCGTGGTCGGCAAGGTCGTGCCCGAGGAGGTCGCCGAGATCGTCGCCGGAGTGGACGAGGGCTGTCGGCTGGCGCAGTGCGTGCTTCTCGGCGGCGAGACCGCCGAGCACCCCGGGCAGTTTCCGGACGGCGACTTCGACATGGCCGGCTTTGCCGTCGGCCTTGCGGAGCGCGACGAGCTGTGGGGGCCGAACCTCGTTGCGGACGGCGACGTGCTCGTCGGCATCTGCTCCAGCGGCCTGCACTCCAACGGTTTCAGCCTGGTGCGGCATCTGCTGAAGGAGCATGCCATCGACGTGCACAGCAAGTTCCTCAGCGAGGGCGGGGCCTTCTGCGTGCACGCCGGCCCCAAGGCATCCGTCGGCGAGGTTCTGCTTCTGCCCACCATCATCTATAGCCCCGTGCTGCACGACCTGGGGCATGCCGGCGGCGTGCACGCCGCCGCCCACATCACCGGCGGCGGCTTCCCCGACAACGTCGGGCGTGCCGTTCCGGACGCTCTGGCGGCAGAGATCGACCTGGGCGCGTGGCCTGCCGGGCCCGTCTTCAGCTGGCTGCATTCTCTGGGCGTCAGGGCCGCGGAGATGCTGAACACGTTCAACTGCGGGCTCGGCATGGTGGTGGCAATGGACCCGGCTCACGTCGAGAAGAACATCCTCGTGATCCAGAAGGCCGGGCTTGAGGCACACGTGGTTGGCGAAGTGATGCCGCGCGGCGATGGCGCGGCGGTGCGATATCGGGGCGAGCTCAAGCTGTGAGGTCGCTCGACCTCATCGGCTGCGGCGCCCTGAACGTCGATCTGGTCTACCGCCTTCCGCGCTCCTTTTCGCTGTGGGACGAGCTCGGTGCTCCCGGCAGCGAGCAGCTCATGGACGCCAACGTGCGCCGCGCCGTCGACGAAGCGCTCGCGCGCGTCCCGCCCACGCGCTCCGGCGGCGGGCAGGCGGCCAACACGGCCCACGCGCTCGCGCGCCTGGGCTACCGGGCCGCCATGGTCGGGCGGGTGGGCGCGGACGACGACGGTCTGTACCTTCTCAGAGAGCTCGCCCCGGCAGAGGTGCGCCAGGTGGCGCGCGCCGGCGAGACCGGCCGCGTGTACGTGCTGCTCGACGAGAACGGCGAGCGCCGCAACCTTGTGTGGCCGGCCGCCAACGACGCGTTCGCGCCGGGCGACCTGCCGAGGCGAACCCCGAAGGCGCGCTTCGCCCACTTCACGAGCTTCGTCGGCGATGGGCCGCTCGCGGCGCAGCTCGCGCTGCTCGAGCGCCTGCCGGCCGACACCGAGGTCACCTTCGACCCCGGCGAGATCTACGCGCGCAAGGGCGTCAAGCGCTTCATGCCGATCCTCAACCGCTGCGCCTACCTGTTCGCCACAGAGAGGGAGCTCGAGATGCTCTGCGGCCTCTCGCTCCCGGAGTCGCTGGACTTCCTTCTCAATGCGGGTGTCGGCCTCGTGGTCTGCAAGATGGGCGGCCGAGGGGCCAGGCTCGTCGGCCGCCGCGTCGATCTCTACGTGCCGCCGCTACCGGCCGAGGTTGTCGACGTTACCGGCGCCGGCGACCTCTTCGCCGCCGGCTTCTTCGCCGGCATGATCGAGCAGGTCGGGCTCGCCGGCGCCGGGCGCCTCGCCGCGTGGGCCGCCAGTCGCGGCATCGCCGGCGTCGGGCGCAGCACGTACCCGGACGCCGCGGCGTGGCGGTCGCGACTGGCGGAGGAGCTCGGCGAAGACGGTCACGTGGCGCGAGGGGGCGCGGCGTGAGGATCGGCTGGCTGTCCAGCGGTCGCGACCAGGCGGCCTGCAACCTCCTCGCCGACGTCGTGGCGCGCGCCCAGCAGGACGGCGTCCCCCTCGACATCGCCGCCGTGTTCTGCGATCGCGAGCCGGGGGAGGAACCGGAGAGCGACCGTTTCATCCAGATCGTGGAGCGCCTCGACTTGCCTTTGATCGCGCTGTCGAGCGCCGCGAGCTGGAAGGCGGCGCAGGCGCTCGGCGTCGAGCGGACCGAGTGGCGCGACGAGTACCACCGCGGCGTGATGGGCCTCCTGGTGCCGTACCGGCTCGGCCTCCTCGTGATGGCCGGGTACATGCTCATCGCCAGCCCGGCCATGTGCCGCAAGTTCGCCATCCTCAACCTCCATCCGGCGCTACCCGGCGGCCCCACGGGGACTTGGCAGAAGGTCATCTGGGATCTGCTCGAGGAGGAGGCCGGCGAGACGGGCGCGATGGTCCACCTCGGCACCGCGCAGCTCGACCGCGGCCCAGTGGTGGCCTTCTGCCGCTTCTCGCTGCGCGGCGCGGGCTGGGATCCTCTCTGGGCGCAGTTCCGCGAGAAGCGTAAGACGATGAGCGTCGCCGAGATCGCTGCCGCCGAGGGCGAGAGCGAGCCGCTGTTCGCCGAGATCCGCCGGCGCGGCGAGGTCCGCGAGATCCCCCTGCTGTACCAGACTCTCTGCCAGTTCGCGCAGGGCAAGCTCAACACCGCGGCGGGGGCGGTGTTCGCGGAATCTACGCGCCTGCCCCTCGACCTCACCGAGCCGGTCGAGGCGGAGGTCGCGAGGCCATGAGCGCGGGGAGTCCCGGCCCTGCCGCCGGCGCCGCGGCCGGCGCCGGCCCGGCGCCGCGCCGCGCCTACGTGACCGACTGCGAGGGCCCGCTTACCAAGAACGACAACGCCCAGGAGATCGCCGCGCACTTCATCCCGGGCGGCGCTGAGCTCTTCGCGCGGCTCAGCAGGTACGACGACTTCCTCGCCGACGTGCTGCGCAGGCCCGGCTACAACGCCGGCGACACGTTGCGGCTGCTGCCGCCGTTTCTCAAGGCCTTTGAGGTCACCGACGAGGGCGTTGAGGCGTTCAGCGCCGAGGGCGTGCTCATGGTGCCCGGGGCGCTCGAGGCGCTGCATGGCATCGCGGCGCTTCTGCCGGCCTTCATCATCTCGACCTCGTACACGCCCTACCTCAAGGCGCTCTGCAGGCTCTCCGGCTTTCCTCCGGCCAACGTGCGCTGCACGGAGATGAGCCTGGACGCGTGGGCGATGCCCGAGGAAGAGAAGGCCTGGCTGCGCGACGAAGCCGCCCGCGTGCTGGAGCGCGGCCTCATCGAGATCCCCGAAGGGGCGCGTGCGCCCGGCGATCTCGCGCCCGCCGATGCCGTGACGGTAGCGCGCTTGGACGACCTCTTCTGGACGCAGATGACCGGCCGCGTGAGCGGCGCGCTGGTGGCCGCCGTGCGCCCCGTGGGCGGGGGCATGAAGCTCGCCGCGCTGCTGGAGATCGTCGCCGCGCAGGGCGTCGCCGGCGCCGGCGTGATGTACGTCGGCGACTCGATCACCGACGCGCCGCCGCTCGCGGCCGTCAAGGCCTGGGGCGGCGTCTCGCTGAGCTTCAACGGCAACGGCTACGCTTTGGAGGCGGCCGAGTTCGCGGCCGCGAGCCCCGACGCGGCGGTGGCCGCCGAGCTGGCGCAGGCCTTCGCCGGCGGCGGCCGCGACCGCGTCGAGGCGGCCGTCCGTGCGTGGCCGAAGACGCGAACAGGCGAGAAGCCGACCGGCCGGGCGCGCGCCCGCGTCGGTCTTGTGGCCGAGGAGCGCGCCGCCCTCGCCGAGGCCTCCGCCGCGATGCGGCGGAGCGTCCGCGGCGAGCGCGCCGCCCGCCTCGGCTGAACGCATGGCCGGCCTGCCCGCTTGCGCTCCCGGCGATGCCGGCGCCCCAATTGCGCTCGCTCTCTCCGACGTCACCGTCTGGGAGTGGGACGAGCGCCTGCGCCGACGTCAGCCCATTCTCACCGATGTGTCGTGGGAAGTCGGCGCCGGCGAGCAGTGGGCCGTCCTCGGCCCGAACGGCGCCGGCAAGTCCACCGTGCTCGATGTCGCCGCCGGCCTGCGCCATCCCAGCCGAGGGATCGTGAACATCCTCGGGGCGACCGTCGGCCACGTGGACCTCCGCGTCCTCCGTGAGCTGATCGGCCAT
>CAIOZS010000111.1 GCA_903862845.1 uncultured Thermoleophilia bacterium | reverse complement strand
CTTGCAGTCCATCATCCCGGCTCCGCTCTTGTCGCGGAGCTCCTTTACCAGTGCAGCGGTGATCTCAGCCAAAGCACGATCCTTTCTCAGGGTCGGCGGTTGTCGTAATGCGGACGTTACTCAGCCGGCTTCTCGTCGGTCGTGACCTCCGGCTTCGCCTCAGTCTTGGCCTCGGCGGCCTTGGGCTCAGTCTTCGCCTCAGTCTTGGCCTCGGCGGCCCTAGGCTCGGGTTTCGCCTCAGTCTTGGCCTCCGGCTTCGCCTCGGCGGCCTTGGGCTCAGTCTTCGCCTGAGTCTTGGCGTCGGCGGCCTTAGGCTCGGGCTTCGCCTCAGTTCTGGCCTCCGGCTTCCTGACGACGGGCTTCTTGACCGCCGGCCTGACCTCGGCCGTCTGGGCCACGGGCTCGGCCGAGGCCTTCTCGGCCCTCAGCGCTTCGGCGGCCTTCTCGGCGGCGGCGGCCTCAGCGGCCTCCGCGGCGGCCTTCTCGGCGGCGGCGACGGCCTCCGCGATGGCGGCCGCTTCGGCCGCCTTGCGCTCGGCCTCGGCCTTCATCTCGGTCTCGGTGAGCAACTGACGGCCCTCGGCCACGGCGTCGGCCATCACGCGCACGATCAGCAGGCAGCTGCGGATGGCGTCGTCGTTGCCGGGGATGATGTAGTCGACCTCGTCGGGGTCGCAGTTCGTATCGACGAGCGCAACGATGGGGATCTTGAGCTTGCGCGCTTCCTTGACCACGATGGCCTCTTTGCGCGGGTCCACCACGAACACGGCGGCGGGGATGCGCTCCATGCCGCCGACGCCGCCGAGGTTCTGCTCGAGCTTGCGCAAGTCGCCGCGAAGCTGCATCGCCTCGCGGGTCGGGAGCAGATCGAGCGAGCCGTCTTCTGAAAGATGCCTGAGCTCGTGCATGCGCTTGATGCGCTTGCTGAGCGTGCCGAAGTTCGTGAGCAGGCCGCCCAGCCAGCGGTTGCAGACGTACGGCATGCCGACGCGCTCGGCCTGCTCCTTGACGGCCTCCTGGCACTGCTTCTTGGTGCCCACGAACAGCACCCCGCCGCCGCGCTCGGCGGTCTTCTTGAGGAAGGCGTAGGCCTCGTCGATGAGGACCGTCGTCTTCTGCAGGTCGATGATGTAGATGCCGCCGCGCTCGCCGAAGATGAACTGCTTCATCTTGGGGTTCCAGCGGCGAGTCTGGTGGCCGAAGTGGACGCCGCTGGTGAGCAGGTCCTTCATGCTGACCGTGTGCTGGGGTGCAGGCAAGACTGCCTCCTTCTGAAACGGTTGCCGGGCGGCACGCGCCGCCACTCTGTTGCCGGCAGACGGTCAGTGGAATCGGGCGGGCGCCAAAAGCGCCTCCCGCCCGACACCGCCACGGACCGGGAAGTCCGCCGGGTCGGCGTGGACACAACGGCCAGAGATGATACCAGACAGGCGCGGCTTCCGCCTACCGGGCGGGCGTGCAGCGGTATAGACTCGGCCCCCTCATGACTGACTGGGCGAGCACACCCACAGCGCGGCGGCGGAGCAGACGTTGCGAGCTTGCGGTCGCCTTCCCTTGGAATCCCCGGGGCGCACACAGTCGGCTCATGGTGGGCGGCGCATGAACGAGATCGGGCGACGGCCCACGCGAGACCTCTTGCTCCTTGCGGGCGCTGCGCTCGCCCTTCAGGCGATGGCGTGGGCGCTTCTCCTCACGCTCTTCACCGCCCGCATCGGGTATGGGCTGCACGATCTCTCGGACACCTTCTACTACCTGGAGATCGCGGTCCGAGTCGCGTACGGCCGCTGGCCATACGTGGATTTCCCGTTCGAGTACCCACCGCTCGCGCTGCCATTCCTCTTGCTCCCGCCGGCTGACGGCACCGTTGCCACCTACGACTTCTGGTTCGCCGTGGAGATGATGGCGATATGCATGGCCAATGCCGTAGTTGTCGCTCTCGTCGCCGCGCGCGTGTGGGGCGGGCTGGGCCGGCCACTGGCTGCCGCGGCCGCGTTCGCGGTCGCGGTGGTCATGGCCGGTGCCATCAGCCTGAATCGCTTCGATCCCGCCGTCGGACTGGTCGTCGGCCTCTGCGTCCTCGCGCTCGTCTACAGGCGCTTCACCTTGGCCGGCATCGCGGTCGGCCTGGGATTCGCCCTCAAGCTGGTCCCGATCGTGTTGCTGCCGCTCGTGCTCGTGCTGGCCGCCAGACGCGGGCCGGTGCTCCGAGCCGCGGCCGCGGCCGCGGTCGCCGCTGCAGTCCCGTTCGTGCCCTTTCTGGTTCGCTCCTGGAGCGCCTTTAACGGGGCTTTCGAGGGTCAGACGGCTCGCGGTCTCCACATCGAGAGCGTGCCGGCGACGCCATACCTGATCTGGAGGGCGCTGTGGCAGGGGGCGGAGGTCGTCGTCGTGCCCCCCAGCGGATCCCTGGTCATCGGCGCTCCCGGCACGCTCCTGCTCGCCCGCGCCGCGCCGATCATCGTGCTCGGCCTGCTCGTCATCGCCTATGCCGGCATTTGGCGCGCGCGCGCTGTCGTTCGGAACGATCTCGAGTGGGTCGCGCCGGCGGCGCTCGCTGTGCTGCTTGCGTTCATGTGCGGCAACAAGGTTCTGTCGCCGCAGCACATGCTGTGGACACTACCCTTGGTTGCCCTGTGCCTTGCGGCGCGGTCCGTCAGCCATCGTGTGGTCGGGGCGGTGATGCTGGCCGCCATCGCCTTGACCCAAGTGGAGTTCCCCGCGATGTACCTGGACATCAAGGCATTGGACGCGTTGCCGCTCTTCATCGTTTCGGCGCGCAACGTGCTCTTGCTGGCGGCGTTCGTCACCGCGGTCGTGTCGCTCTGGAGAGCCGCTCCGGCGCGTGAGGGCAACCGGTCTGGCCGCGCGTCGGCGCCCACGGTCGCGGGCGCGACCGGGCCGGCCGCGCCTACCCGATCGCGGCCGGCTCGATCTCGTCGCGCAGGCGCCCCTTGAGGCGCAGGATGGCCTTGGTGTGGAGCTGCGACACGCGCGACTCGGTGACGCCCAGCACCTCGCCGATCTCGCGCAGGGTGAGGCTTTCGTAGTAGTAGAGGGCGATGACGATCTTCTCGCGCTTGGGCAGCGCGTCGATGGCCGCCGCCAGCCGCGCCTTCATCTCGCTGAGGTCGAGGATGCGCGACGGGTCCTTGCTCTTCGGGTCTTCGATCGTGTCGATCAGCGATGCCTGGTCGCCGTCGGAGCCGGAGATCGCCCAGAGCTCGTCGAGCGCCACGATGCTGGTATTTGAGATCTGCGTCAGCGACTGCTGGAACTCCGGCACCGAGATGCCGAGCTCGGTGGCGATCTCAGTGTCGGTCGGGGCGCGCTGCAGGCGGTTCTCGAGGATGGCGCACACCTTCTCGATCTCGCGCGCCTTGCTGCGCACGGAACGCGGCACCCAGTCGAGCGAGCGCAGCTCGTCGATGATCGAGCCCTTGATGCGCGAGATCGCGTACGTCTCGAACTTGATCTCGCGCATGGGATCGAAGCGCTCCAGGGCGCCGATGAGGCCGAGCAGGCCGTAGCTGATGAGATCGGCCTCTTCGATGTGCGAAGGCAGATTGTTGCCCATGCGCCCGGCCACGTACTTGACCAGCGGCGAATACGCCAGGATCAGGCGGTCGCGCGCCGCCCTGTCGCCCTGGTACTTGTAGCGTTCCCAGAGTTCGCGCACTTTGTCCTCGTCGAGTCTTGCCATGATTCAGACGCGAGCCGGCGCCTCCGCGGGCTCGCGCGTCCTCCCGCCGTCAAGCCCGCGGATGGTGCAAGTCATAGACGCGCCGAAGATGCGCGCCGCTGACATGCGTGTACACCTGCGTGGTCGACACTGATGCGTGCCCCAGAAGCTCCTGGATCACCCGCAAGTCGGCACCCCTCTCCAGCATGTGCGTGGCGTAGGCGTGTCGCAGCATGTGCGGTGACGCTGCGTCGAGGCCTGCACGTCGGCAGTATCTTACTACGAGACGGCGGATGTCGGACGTGAGAAGCGCGCGGCCGCTGCGCGAAAGCAGCAGAGGACGCCGGTCGGCGCCGGCCGCGCGGGCGCCGTCCTCGCGATCCGCGGCCAGAAGCCCGCGGCCGCGCTCGAGGTAGCGGCGCACGGCCGCGGCGGCCTCTTCACCGAGCGGCACGACGCGCATCTTGCCGCCCTTGCCGTGCACGATCACCTGCGCCTGCGCGGGTTTCAGGTCGGCGAGGGCGAGGGCGACCACCTCCTGGCTGCGCAGGCCGCAGCCGTAGAGAAGCTCCAGGATCGCCCGGTCGCGAAGTGCGAGCGGCTCCGTGCCGCCGGCCGCGTCCAGCAGCGCCTCGACCTCCGCCAGCGTGAGCACGCGCGGCAGGCGGCGGCGCCGACGGGGACCCGGCAGCAGCCGGGTGGGGTCGGCGCCGAGCACGCCGCGCTCCGTCAGAAAGCGGCTGAGCCCGCGCAGCGTCGAGAGCTTGCGCGCCAGCGTCGCCGGCGCGTACCCGCGGCGCCCCAGATCGGCTGAGTAGGCGCGCACCGTGCGCCGGTCGAGGGCGTCCACCGCGCCGCCGCGCGCCGCCAGCCACTCCATAAGCTGGCGCAGGTCGGACGCGTACGAGCGCCGCGTGGCCGCGCTGCCGCCGCGCACTTCGAGGTCGCGCAGAAACGCCGCCGCCCGACCCTCCGGGTCCGCCGCGGCGGCGGCGTCGGCAGCGCTCTGCGGTCGTTCGGGACGCGGCTCCGGCGCAGCGGTCAAACAGGCACCCCCTGAGGCGCCCTACTTTTCAACGCGCCGCCGGCTCACTCCTGCACACGCTGCGTCAGGCGGCGCGCCGCGGCGGCCCGCGCGCCGGCGGCCCCCGGCGGCTTCTGCGCGGGGTAGTGCTGAAGGGGAAGATAGGGATTCCCTGACTTTCGCGTCTCGCATGGCCGTCCGCAGGCTCGCTTGCTGGTGGGAAGACAAGGATTCCCTATCTTGCCTCGCAGCACTACCCTCGCCTCGGCGGCTCCGCAGGCTCGCGGGCGGCGCGGGCGGCGCTGGCGGCCCCGGCGGCTCGTGGGCAAGCGGCGCAGCGGGCCGCAGCCGGGGCCGGGACCGTCCAAGAGCGCGGGAGCCTCAGCGGCGGGTGAGCCGGTACACGCCTCCGCCGGTCAGCGTCGCCAGGCCATCGATCTCGAGCTCGCTGAGGAGCGCGCACGCCTCGTGCACGCGCACCTCGCAGTCTATGGCCACCTGGTCCGCCGTCATCGGTCCGCGCTCCAGCGCGCGAAGCACGCCTGACCTCCTGCCGTTGTCTGAGCCGCGCTCCAGAAGTCGTGCGACGACGGCCCTGTCGAGGCCGCCGGCCAGCGCCACGGCATCGAGGGGAGCGCCGGCGATCGCGGCCACGACGTCGGCCGCCGACTCGCAGATGGGCGCCCCATTGCGGAGCAGGTCGTGCGGGGCCTCCGTGAGCCTCTTCCCCGCCTCTCCGGGCACCGCGAGCACTTCGCGACCAAGCTCGAGGGCGAAGCCTGCCGTGATGCGCGCGCCGCTGCGGGACGCGCCCTCGACCACCACGACGCCCAGCGAGAGGGCGGCCATCACACGGTTGCGCGCGGGGAAGCGCCAGGGGCGAGCCGGTACCCCCCAGGCGAACTCAGACACGAGCAGTCCCCGCCGTGCCACCTCTTCGCGCAGTCTGGCGTTCGCCTGCGGATAGACCACATCCGCACCGCAGCCGAGGACGGCGACCGTGGCAGGCGCTTGGGACACCTTCGCCGCGTTGATCGCCGCGGCCTGCGCCGTCGCATCGATCCCCAAGGCGAGGCCGCTGATCACGAGGACGCCCCGGACTGTGAGATCACGGCCCAGGGCCGCGGCCATCTCTGTGCCGTAGGGGGAAGGCCCTCGCGTGCCCACGATCGCGACCGCCGGGACCTTGCCGAGAATATCCAGCCTCCGCGCGATCTCCGCGGCGTCGCAGCGCGCGCGGACGAACAGACACAGCGGCGGATCGGCGAGCTGGCGCAGCGCCGCGGGATAGAGCGAATCGCACCACGCGACCACCGCCGAGTGGGGAAAGCGCTCCTGCGCCCTTGCGACGTCACCGGGGCGAGCTTTGAGAGCGGCCGCGAAGCGCTGTTCCTCCACGTCACGATCCGTGCCATGCCGTTCGCGGACGCGGTCCAGCTTCTGCGCCGCTGTGGCCGGGTGAGCCTTTCTGCTCCTCTGCGTCACGCCCGGAGGGCGGATGAGCGCCGCAAGCTCCTCCGGCGACGCGTCGAGCGCGTCGCTGACGGCGCCGTACTCGCGCACGAGCTTCCTCACCAGGCCACCGCGCCACGACGCGAGCGTGCCGAGCCAGATGCACAGCTCACGGCGTGACGTGGGAGCGCCGTGCAGACTGAGGCGCCGTGCGGAACTTGCGGACAGTGCATCGGACGGTTCGCTCGCGGATGGTTCGGCGGACGGTTCAGCGATCATGGTGGCTCCTGTTGCGGTACGAGAGGCTCTCGGCGACGTGGGCCGCGGTGATGGTGGGCGCCGCCTCGAGGTCGGCGATTGTTTGCGCGACCTTGATGACGCGGTCGCAGGCGCGGGCGCTGAGCCGCAGGCGCTCGTAGGCACGGTCGAGGAGCGCCGTGGCGTCGGCCTCGAGCGTGCACAGGCGTCGCAGGTGACGCGCGCCCATGTGGGCGTTGGCGTACGCGCCCGTGCCGGCCAGGCGCGCGAGCTGCCGCTCGCGCGCCCCCGACACGCGGGCGCGGACCGTGGCCGACGGCTCTCCGTGGGCGCCGCTGCGCCGGTCTTGCGGCGAGACGCGCGGCACCTCGAGGCGCAGATCGATGCGGTCGAGCAGCGGTCCGCTGAGCCGCGACCCGTACTGTCGCACTCTGTGCGCCGGGCAGGTGCAATCCCTGTCGCGGTCGCCGAGGTAGCCGCACGGGCATGGGTTCATGGCCGCGACCAGCATGATGCGCGCCGGGAAGGTCAGGGACATGAGCCGGCGGCTGATCGTGACCTCGCCGTCTTCGAGCGGCTGGCGCAGGCCCTCGAGGGCCGAGAGGCGGAACTCGGGGAACTCGTCGAGAAACAGCACGCCGAGGTGGGCGAGGCTCACCTCGCCGGGGCGCGGCGTGCCGCCGCCACCCACCAGCCCCGGTGACGAGATGGTGTGGTGGGGCGCCCGAAACGGACGCCGGGTGACGAGCGCGTGGTCTTGCGCAAGCAGGCCCGCGACGCTGTAGATGCGCGTGACCTCGATGGCCTCGTTGAGGGTGAGCGCCGGCATGATGCCGGGCAGACGCCGGGCCAGCATGGTCTTGCCCGCCCCCGGCGGCCCCGACATGAGGACGTTGTGGGCGCCGGCGACGGCGACCTCCAGGGCGCGTTTCACCTGTTCCTGGCCCATGATGTCGGCGAAGTCCGCGCCGGCCGCCGGTGGGCTGCCGAGAAGGGCCGTGAGATCGGCCGGCGGGGCGGCTGCGCCGCCGCCGGCGGCAAGCTGCGTGACGGCCTCGGCGAGGGTGCGCGCCGGGTACACCTCGAGGCCGCGGACCAGCGCGGCCTCGGCGGCGTTTGCCGCGGGCAGGATCAGCCCGCGCACCCCGCGCCGCCGCAGGCTTTCGGCCAGCGCCAGCGCGCCGGCCACGGGCCGCAGCGTGCCGTCGAGGCCGAGCTCGCCGACGGCCGCCAGCGGGCCGCGCCCGTCGCAGCCGTCGGCGGCCTGGCCCGTGGCCACCAGAAAGGCCAGAGCGATAGGCAAATCGAACGAAGGGCCCTCCTTGCGCAAATCGGCCGGCGCCAGATTGACGGTGATGCGCCGCGACGGAAACGCGTAGGCAGAGTTGACGATCGCCGCGCGCACGCGCTCGCGGCTTTCCTGGACGGCGGCGTCGGGAAGGCCCACGATGTAGAAGGCCGGGGCCGCCGCCACGACATCGGCCTCCACCTGGACGGGCTTGCCCTCCAGGCCGCTCAGAGCCTCACTGGCGATGCTGGCGAGCAACGGTCCTCCTTGAACGGCGTGATTCGTGCAGGCGAAAGCTGTGCGGGCGCCGGGAGCAACTGGTTCACCGGTCGCACGTGAACGCCGCCGGCAGATGGCGGATCGTGCTGGGGATGGCGGTGGAATCTACGGCGATGATGTCGAAGCGCACGTCGTCGATGCCGTCTGTGGCCCAGGGACGCGCCGCCAGCCAGAGCTCGGCGAGGCGGGCGACCTGGCGCCGTTTGAGCGAGCTGACGGCGTCTTCAGGCGCGCCGCAGGTGTGCGTGCGGCGCGCCTTGACCTCGATGAAGGCGAGCACGCGGCCGCGGCGCGCGACGATGTCGAGCTCGCCGCGGCCGATACGGACGTTGCGCCCCAGAAGGCGCCAGCCGGACTGGGTGAGGTAGCGGGCCGCGGCCTCTTCGGCCGCGCGGCCGAACTGTTGACGAGCGTTCACAGACCCACCGTAGCGCCCGCTCGCCTCGCGTCACAGGGTGCCGATACGGCTCCCGGGGTGACGTTCGCGAATGGAAACCGGGGGGTTCACGATGCCGTCGTCGAACGTCAGTCCGAGCTGCCGGTAGGCGACGCTCGCGAACGAGAGCCGGTGGAGGGCGCAGACACCGTGTTCGGCGATCGCGCCCCGATGCGCCGCCGTGGCGTAGCCGACGTGCCGGTCGAAGCCGTACTGCGGATGGCTGAGGTGCAGGCGCAGCATGAGGCGGTCGCGCGTCACCTTGGCGACCACGGAGGCGGCGGCGATGGCGGCGGAGCGGCCGTCGCCGCCGACGACGGCCCGGTGCGGGCGCCGGCAGCCGGGCAGGCGGAAGCCGTCGATCAGCGTCACGCGGGGCGCCGGTGCGATGCCCTCCACGGCGCGCGCCAGCGCATCGAGGTTGCAGCGATGGAGGCCCTCGCGGTCGATAGTGCCCGCGGAGCGACAGACGATCACTACCTGGCGGGCGCGGCGCAGGATCTCGTCGTAGAGCGCCGCGCGTCGCGCCTTGGCGAGCTTCTTGGAATCGTTGAGAGCGTCGAGGGCGGCGAAGTCGGCGTCGTCCATGGCGGCATAGTCGAAGGAGACGGCCGCCGCCACGAGGGGGCCGGCGAGGCATCCGCGGCCGGCCTCGTCGGCGCCGGCCACCGTGGCGTGCCCGGCGAGGTCGAGATCGAAGGCGAAGCGCTCGTTCACGACCGGTCCGGCGGGGCCTAGCCCGTCCCGCCGATGCGCCCCGGCGGCCAGTACCTGGCGAAGGCGCGCCCGACGAACTGCGCGCGCGCGATGGGCCCGAACTCGCGGCTGTCGCCGCTGTCGGTGCGGTTATCGCCCATCAGGAAGTAGCTGCCGGCCGGCACCTTGAACGGCTTCTGCAGCGCCCAGGGCAGCCCGTTGGTGAACGGCTCACTGGGCTCCTGACGGCCGTTGACGCGGCGCACGTAGGGTTCGTTGAGGCGGCTGCCGTTGATGTACACGAAGCCGCCGCTCAGCGAGATCTCGTCGCCTGGGAGGCCGATGATGCGCTTGATGAGCACCGGGCCGGCGAACGGCGGGTGAAACACGACGATGTCCCCGCGGGCGGGCTGCGAGAACCGCCAGGAGATGCGGTCGACGAGCACGCGGTCGCCGATCAGCAGAGTGTTCTCCATGGACGCCGACGGGATGCGATACGGCTTGACGAGGAAGGCCTGGATGAGCAGCGCGACCGCCACGGCGACCACGGCGAGCACGACGTATTCCATGACGGTGCGGCCCGTGGAAGCTTTGCGGCCCTTGCCGTTGCGCCTGTTTCCGCTGCGTGTGTCTGTGCCCATGCTCTCCTTCGCCGGTCTCGCGGGAGTGTATCAGAGCCCGTGCAGGCGCGAGAGCGGCCAGTACGTCAAGAAGGCTTCGCCGATCACCTCGCGGCGCGGAGCCGGGCCCCAGTCGCGGCTGTCGTCGCTGACCACGCGGTTGTCGCCCATCAGGAAGTAGTGCCCGGCCGGCACCTTGTATGGGCGCTCGAGCGACCAGGGCTGCCCCGTGCCGCGGAAGGGCTCCGTGGGCTCGGCGCGGCCGTTCACCCGCTGGACGTAGGGCTCGTCGAGGCGGCGGCCGTCGATGTACACCGAGCCGCCGCTGAGGGAGATCGTCTCGCCGGGCAGCGCCACGACCCTCTTGATGAGGATGCGACCCACGGCGGCGGAGTCGATGACCACGATGTCGCCGCGTCCCGGCGCGTGCAGGCGGTAGACGACGCGGTTGACGAGCACTCGGTCGCGCGGCACCAGCGTGGCGGCCATGGATTCTGAGGGGATGCGGTACGGCTTGATGAGGAAGGCCTGAATCAGCAGCGCCGCCACGACCGCGCACAGCGCGACCAGGAGGTACTCGGCGATCGTGCGTCCTCTCAAAGGTCCGCCCCTGTGCTCACAGTGCAGTCCAGCGGCCCAGGGGCCAGTAGACAACAAAGCCTTCGCCGATGACGTCGCCGCGAGGGACCGTGCCCCAGAAGCGGCTGTCGTCGCTGTCCGTGCGGTTGTCGCCCATGACGAAGAACGAGTCGGCCGGCACTGTGTAGGGCCGCGCGAGCGACCACGGCTCGCGCATCGTGGAGCCGGCCACCGGCCCGGAGGCAGCCGTGGGGTCGGGCCGCCCGGCCGTGCGGTGCACGTAGGGCTCGGTGGCGAGGCGCCCATTCACCCAGAGGTGCCCGTTGTGCACCGCCAGCGTGTCGCCGGGCACTCCCACGACACGCTTGATGAAGACGACGCTGCGGTCTTCGGGGTAGCGGAACACGATGACGTCGCCGCGATGCGGCTGGCGCAGATGGTAGACGACCCGGTTGACGAGCACGCGGTCGCCGGGTCGCAGGGTCCCGGCCATCGACTCGGACGGGATGCGGTACGGCTTGATGAGAAAGGCCTGGACGAGCAGAGCCAAAGCGATGGCGACAACGGCGACGACGCCGTACTCGATGAGCCTGCCGCGCTTCACGGTACCGCGCACGACCGTGCCGGAGACGAGCGGCCTAGCGCTGCTTCTCGCGGATGCGCGCCTGCTTGCCGACCTTCTGGCGGAGGTAGTACAGCTTGGCGCGGCGCACGTCGCCGATCTGCATCACTTCGATGCTGTCGATCTTCGGCGAGTGCACGGGGAACGTGCGCTCGACGCCGACGCCGAAGGACTGCTTGCGCACGGTGAAGGTTTCGCGCACGCCCTGGCCCTGACGCTTGATCACGGTGCCCTGGAAGACCTGGATGCGGTGACGGCTGCCCTCGACCACTTTGAAGTGGACCTTGACGTTGTCGCCGGCTTTGAACTGCGGGATGCCCTCGCGCAGTTGCTGGCGTTCGATGTTCTCGATGATGTTCACGGAGCCTCTTTCGCAGCGAAGACCGGCGGACAGTTTGTCGGGAGTCGCTATATTACCCTTTTCTGACCTGCGCTGCGCGCCAGCGGTCGACGGCGCCGTGATCGCCGCTCAGCAGCACGTCCGGCACAGTCCAGCCGCGGAACTCGGCCGGGCGCGTGTAGTGCGGGTACTCGGCGCCGCCCTCGAGCACGGCCGAGTGCGACTCGCTGACCACGCTGTCGGGGTTGCTGATCACGCCGGGCAGCTTGCGCATGACGGCGTCGAGCACGGCCATGGCGGCGACCTCGCCGCCGCTCAGCACGTAAGGGCCGATGGAGATCCGATCGCTGACGAGGTGCGTCACGCGCTCGTCGATGCCCTCGTAGCGGCCGCAGAGAAGCACGAGGTCCTGCCGCGCCAGCTCGGCGGCGAGCGCGTCGTCGAGTTGCCGCCCCTTGGGGGTGAGCTCGACGACGCGGCGCCCGTCCTTCAGGCGGGCCGCGTCGCCGGGAAGCACCGCCTCCAGGGCGGCGCAGACGACGTCGATGCGGAGGACCATCCCGGCGCCGCCGCCGTACGGCGCGTCGTCCACCTGCACGTGGCTGAGCGGAGTGTGGTCGCGGTAGTTGGTGAGGCAGAACCGGTGGCCAAGCGCGACGGCGTTGCGGACGTGCACCTGAGACAGGTACCACTCGAAGGCCTGCGGGAACAGCGTGAAGACGTCGGCTCTCACGAGGCGCTCGCGCCCGGCCGCGACTCGTCGCCCGGCGCTGCCTCGGGGCACGGCGTCGCCTCGGGACACGGCGTCGCCTCGTCGCCCGGCGCTGCTTCGGGGCACGGCCGTGGCTCTGCGGCGGGTGCGTCGACGAGGCCGTCGACGACGCGCAGCACGCCGGCCTCGGCGTCGACGCTCACGAGCTCGTCGACCAGGGGCAGGAGCAGCGACGTGCCGTCCGGCGCCCGCACCTGAATGATCTCGTGGGCGGGCGCCTCGAGCACGTCGCCGACCTCGCCGAGGAGGCGGCCGGCGGCCGTCTCGACGCGCAGCCCGATGAGATCTCCGACCCGGTAGAAGGGCAGCGCGTCGAGCTCCCCGCCGGCGGCCAGAAGCTCCATGCCCTGCAGGGCGATGGCTGCTTCGCGGGTCAGCGCCAGATCGAGGCGCACAAGAGGGCGCTGATCGGTGCCACCCGCGCGCGTGACCGCGCACGGGACGAGCCGCTCAGCGCCCTCGGGGGCGTCCCTGTCGGGGCGCGCCACGTAGAAGTCTGCGCCCAGTCTGAGGTGCTCCAGCCCCTCGGGCGACAGGTTGAGGTAGAGCTCGCCGCGCAGGCCGTGCGTCTTGCCCAGGATGCCGCACGCCCAAAGGCCTCGCGTCAATCGATGATCTCCACAATGGCGCGCTTGCCGTCGCGGACGGCCGAAGCCTTGACGATGGTGCGCAGGGCACGGGCGATGCGCCCCTGCTTGCCGATCACCTTGCCCACGTCGTCTTTGGCCACGGACAGCTCGAGCACGACGGTGGTGTCGGTTTCGGTGGCTTCCACGTGGACCTCATCGGGGCTGTCGACGAGCGACTTGGCCAGATACTCCAGCAGGTCCTTCAGCATCCCACTACCCCCCGTCGTCTCCACGAAGACCTGCCTACTTGCTGATGCCCTTGATGGCGAGCAGCCTCTTCACCGTGTTCGAGGGCTGGACGCCCTCCGCGAGCCACTTCTTGGCCTTTTCGGCGTCGATCTCGATGAACGAGGGCTCGGTGCGCGGGTTGTACTGGCCGATGGTGTCGATGGCGCGACCGTCACGACGGGCGCGCGAATCGACGACGACGATGCGGTAGATGGGGTTCTTGGTGCTCCCCACTCGAGTCAATCTCATGCGTACTGACAACTACTTCTCACCCCCTCAGGGTTCTGACACAAAACCATGCGACCCGGGGCCGGGTCGCAGGACGGTCCATTCTACCCGCTCATGCCCGGCAGGTGA
This sequence comes from uncultured Thermoleophilia bacterium, assembly GCA_903862845.1. Lineage (GTDB taxonomy): Bacteria > Actinomycetota > Thermoleophilia > UBA2241 > UBA2241 > CAIXSE01. Next base: position 12,898 of record CAIOZS010000111.1, on the reverse strand, counting down.
AACCCCTTCATGCGCCCGCTCGAGAAGGCCTTGAGCATCTTCTGCATCTCACGGTACTGCTTGAGCAACTGATTGACGTCCTGGATCGAGGTGCCGCTGCCGCCGGCGATGCGCCGCCGCCGACTGCCGTCGATGACGTCGGGGTGGCGCCGTTCCTGCGCCGTCATCGAGAAGATCATGGCCTCGATGCGGTCGATCTGACCGTCGTCGACCTGGACGTTCTTGAGCTCCTTCATGCCGGGCACGCCGGGCAGCATGCCGAGGATGCTCGACAGCGAGCCCATCTTGCGCACCTGCTTGAGCTGGTCGAGGAAATCCTCGAAGGTGAACTCGGCGCGGCGGAGCTTTGCCTCCATCTCCGCCGCCTGCTTCTCGTCGATGGCCTCCCCGGCCTTCTCGATGAGCGACAGCACGTCGCCCATGCCGAGGATGCGGCTGGCCATGCGGTCCGGGTGAAAGACGTCGAAGTCGTCGAGCTTCTCGCCGGTGCTGACGAACTTGATGGGCTTGCCCGTGACGGCGCGCACGCTGAGGGCGGCGCCGCCGCGGGCGTCGCCGTCGAGCTTGGTGAGCACGACGCCGTCGAGGTCGACGTGCTTGCGAAACTCGTCGGCGGCGTTGACGGCGTCCTGGCCGGTCATGGCGTCGACGACGAGCAGCACGTTGTGCGGCTTCACGGCGTCGCGGATGCGCACCAGCTCGCCCATGAGCTCTTCGTCGATGTGCAGGCGGCCGGCCGTGTCGACGATCGCCACGTCGCCGTGCTCGCGGGCGTACTTGACCCCGTCGCGAGCGATGTCGACCGGGTCGACGTCGGCGCCGACCGCGTACACGGGCACGTTGATCTGCGCGCCCAGGGTCTGTAGTTGGTCGATGGCAGCCGGCCGGTAGACGTCGGCGGCGATCAGCACCGGCGACTTGCCGTCCTTCTTGAGCAGCTTGGCGAGCTTGGCGCAGGTGGTCGTCTTGCCCGAGCCCTGCAGGCCTGCCAAGAGGATCACCGTGGGCGGATGGCCGCTGAAGGCGAGCCGTGAGTCGCTGCTGCCCATGAGCTCGACGAGCTGTTCGTTCACGATCTTCACGACCTGCTGCGCCGGCGTGAGGCTCTCCATGACCTCGGCGCCGAGGGCGCGCTCCTTGACGTGAGCCACAAACTCGCGCACCACCTTGAAGTTGACGTCGGCCTCGAGCAGCGCCAGACGGATCTCGCGCATGGCGGCGTCGACGTCCTCGGCGGTCAGCTTGCCGTGGCCTTTGAGACTCTGCATGACGCCCTGCAGGCGGTCGGTGAGCGCATCGAACATGGGAGGTCCTCGGGGTCGGTCGCGGAGCGTCAATGGTAGCACGAGGGGCGCGGTGACGCCGCCGCAGCAGGCGGGCCAGGATGCCCGGGCGCTGCGGCGGCGGCAAGGCGCTCGGGGGCGCCGTGACAACATGGCCCTTCCGGGCAAGTCACGAGGCCCCTTCGCACCTCGCCAGCGCCTCCGCGCCCGAGCGGCGAGCGGCCGGCATAGACGCGGGGCCACCGCTGTTGAAAACCGGCCTTGAGGCCGCGCACGTGTGGTAGTACTCTTCCCAGTAAGACTCCCGCCTTGAGGAGGCCGCGATGCGCATCACCACAAAGGGACAGGTCACCATCCCGCAGGACATCCGCGAGCGCTTCGGGCTGCTGCCGCATACCGAGGTGGAGTTTGTCGTCGAAGGCGAGACGGTCTTGCTGTGCAAGGCGAACGGTGAAAACCACCGCATGCGCGCCTGGCTCGATCAGGCGCGCGGCTCGGCCGACATCAAGATGACGACCGACGAGATCATGGCCCTCACGCGCGGCGAAGACTGACAGTTGCGCGTGCTCGTCGACAGCAATGTGCTCCTCGACGTTCTCGAGCCGGACACCGCGTGGTACGAGTGGTCCGCCGAGCGGCTCGTGCAGTGCGCAACGTACGGCCGCCTCGTGATCAACCATGTCGTGTTCGCAGAGGTGTCCGTGGGCTTCTCCAGCATCGAGACGCTCGACAAGAAGCTCCCGCGCAGCCTCTACGAGCGCGCCCCGCTGCCGTGGGAGGCCGCGTTCCTCGCCGGCAAGGCCTACGTGGAGTATCGGAGAGCCGGCGGCGTGCGACGCTCCCCATTGCCCGACTTCTACATCGGCGCCCATGCAGCCGTGACCGGCATGTCGCTGCTCACGCGCGACGCGGCGCGCTACCGCACCTACTTCCCCACGGTGGAGCTGATCGCGCCAGACGTGTGAGAGCCGCGCGGCGCGAGAACGCTCAGCTCGTGGCCGATGGCGCGGAGGCCGGACATGCGAGCGCCGCGTAACACTGTGGGCTCACGGCAGGTCGAGCGCCCAGAGGTCGTGCGGCCGCTCGGCCCACACGACCTGTCGCTCTACGGTCATGCCGACGCGACGAGCCACGCCTCGCGAACGCTCGTTGTCGGGCACGATCAGCGAGTAGAGCCGGCGCAGGCCGAGGTCCGCGGCGTGCGTCAGCACGCCGCGCGCTGCCTCCGTCGCGTAGCCCTGACCCCACATGTCGCTGCGCAGGTCCCAGCCGAGCTCCGGCAGGCGCTCGCCTTCGATGTCGCGATATGCCGGACCGCAGTCACCGATGAGGTCGCCGGTGGACGCGATGACCACGGCGTATTCGGCGCAGCCGTCTTCCCGATAGCGCCTGAGCGTCGCCTCGAGCCAGACGCTCGTCTGCTCACGCGTGTACGGCGCCGGCTCCCACCAGAGCACGGCCGGGTCGGCGAAGACGACCGCCAGCGGGTCGAGGTCGTCGGCCGTGAGCTCGCGCACGACGAGACGCTCGGTGTGGAGCGGCAGCGTCATCGCGGCCACGTCACCCCGTGCGCGCTCATCGGCGGGGCCGGGTGCGGAGGCGGCGCGGCGACCTACGCGGACTCGTCATCGCTGCCGAAGATGGCGCGCGCGAAGACGTCGGGCTCGAAGGGGCGCAGGTCCTCGAGCTGCTCGCCGATGCCGATGAGCTTGATAGGGATGCCGAGCGTCTCGTGGATGGCCACGACGATGCCGCCCTTGGCGGTGCCGTCGAGCTTGGTGAGAACAACGCCGCTGACGTCCACGGCCTGCTTGAACTCCTGCGCCTGGCGCAGGCCGTTCTGGCCGGTCGTGGCGTCGATGACGAGCAGGGTCTCGTGGGGGGCGCCGGGCAACTGCTTCTCGATGACCCGGCGCACCTTCTCGAGCTCCCGCATCAGGTTGACCTGGGTGTGCAGGCGGCCGGCGGTGTCGATGAGCACGACGTCGGCGCCGCGCGAACGGGCGGCGGCGACGCCGTCGTAGACCACCGCCGCCGGGTCGCCGCCCTTGGCCTGCTTCACGATCTCGCAGTCCACACGCTTCGCCCACACGTCGAGCTGCTCGACGGCGGCGGCGCGAAACGTGTCTCCGGCCACCACAAGCGGCGTCTTCCCCATCTCCTTGAGCCGCCAGGCGATCTTGCCGATGGTCGTCGTCTTGCCCGTGCCGTTGACGCCGACCATGAGGATCACGGTGGGACGCGCCGTCACGTCGATCCTCTGCGTCTCGGGATCCTCCGGCCTCAGAACGCCGGCGATCACGTCGGCGAGCTCGTGCATGAACGGCTCGCGCGACTCGATCTTCTTCGCCGTGCAGCGGCGCTCGAGCTCGTCGACCACCTTGATGGTGCCGTCCACGCCCACGTCGGCGGCGATCAGAAGCTCTTCGACCTGTTCGTAGAGCCGCCGATCGACGCCCACGTACAGGGCCGCCTTGAGCTGATCGGCGACCACGGCGCGCGCCTTGCCGAGGTTGCGGCGCAGGCGGCCGAAGAGGCCCCTGCGCTCCCGCTCTTCTTCCTCGAACACTGCCGCCGGGACATCGCCCACGGCCACGCCTTTGAAGACTTCGTGCCACTCCACGTGCGGCTCCTCTAGTTTGTCGGGGCGGTGGCCGGAGGCTCTGCGGCCTTGCCCTCGGCGCGCTCTTCGCGCGCGATCTCTTCTGCGGCCATGCGCGCGCTGACGACCTGCGAGCCCCCATCCGGCCCCATCGTCACGCCGTAGAGCACGTCGGCGGCCTCCATGGTGCGCTTCTGGTGGGTGATCATGACGAACTGGGTGCGTTCGCGGTAGTCACGCAGCAACTGGACGAGGCGGCCGATGTTCACGTCGTCGAGGGCCGCTTCGATCTCGTCGAGGATGTAGAAGGGGCACGGCCGCGCCAGCACGAGCGCCATGAGAAAGGCGATCGCCACCAGGGCACGCTCGCCGCCTGAGAGAAGCTGCAGCTTCTTGCCGAGCTTCTTCGCCGGTTTGACCTCGACGGTGACCCCGCCCGCTTCGTCCCCGGCGGGGGCCGCGAGCTTCAGCGCTCCGCGACCGCCGGGAAACAGCACCGTCACCATGTGCGCGAACTGCTCCTGGACCGCCGCAAAGGTGCCCGTGAACTCCGCGTCGATCTGGGCGCTCAGCTCCTTGATGAGGGCGCCGAGATCGTCGACGGACGTCTCGAGGTCGCGGCGCTGTTCGCGCAGAAAGGCGGCGCGCTCGGCGAGCGCGGCGCACTCCGCCTCGGCGAGAGGGTTCACGGGGCCGATGCGCTCGCGCCGGCCGCTCAGCCGCTCGAGGAGCCGGCGCAGCCGCTGAGCATCATCCTCGTCCGCCGGCGCGGCAAACGATGCCTGGTCGAGCTGCTCGCTGACTTCGTCGAGCGCGGCCGCGAGCTCGGCGCGGCGGTCCTCGAGGCGCGCCAGCGCCACCTGGACCGCCGTGCGCCGCTCGCCGAGGTCCGCTAGGTCGCGGCGCAAGCCTGCCTCGCGCTCGGCGAGCACGCGGAGCTGGCCGCGGTCGAGCGATGCCTCGGCCTCGTCGCCGGGATCGAGGCGCTGGATGAGCGCCCTGGCGTGCTCGCCCAGGCCGGCGACCCGTGCCGACAGAGCCTCGCAGATCTCGCGCACCTCTGGCAGCTCCCTCAGGCGGCGCTCGAGCTCCTTCAGGCGCGCGCGCCCGGCCGCGGCGCGGCGCCGCGCCGCTTCACGCTGCTCGGCGGCGCGCTGCGCAGCCGCGTGCCGCTCTTCGAGCTCGACGCGGCGGCGCGTCACCAGCGACAGCGCTTCGGCGTGCTCCCCCTCCGCGGCTGCGAGCTCCGCCTCCGCGGCATCCACCGCGGGGCGCACCTGTGCGGTCTGCAGCAGCGCCGCCGCGGCGACCTCGGCGGCGGCTTCGATCTCGGCGCCCGCCTCAGCGCGTTCCGCGGCCAGACCCTCGAGCGCCCTGCGCTCGCGGGCCGTCACCTCGCCGAGGTCGCGGGCGCGGTCGCGCAGCGCCTTGAGGTCGCGCTCGGCGGTCTCGGCGACGATGCGCGCCTGCCGCTCCGCCGCAGAGGTCTCCTCCGCCGCATCCCGGGCGGCCTCTCGCCGGCGCGCGGCGATCGTCAGCGCCGCCTCCTCTCTGACCTCGCCTGAACGCACGGCGTCGAGCTTCTCGCTGAAGCCTTCGAGCGCCGCGCGGCGCTCCAGGAGCAGCGCCGCCGGCACGCCGCTGGCGAGGCCGATGTGCCCGGAGCCGGGGCGGTAGAACTCGCCGTCGCGGGTCACGGCCAGGCCCATGAACCCATCGGGCACGGCGTGTAGATCGTCGACGATCACCACGTCTGCCAGGAAGCTCTGCAGCTCGTCATGGCCCTCCAGGCTCACCTTGTCGATGAGGGGCGCCGCGCCGGGGAACGCCAGCGATGGTCGCGGCCTGGCGAGCGGCACGACGAGGCGCACCAGGCCCACGCCGGCGTCCTTGAGGGCGCTGAGCAGCGACCAGTGGTCCACCCCGCGCGGCACCGCCAGAGCCCCCGAGACCTGGGCCAGCGCCGCCGCCAGGGCGCGCTCGTAGCCCGGCTCACAGGTGACGGCGCCGGCCAGCGAGACGGTCCCCGGGTAGGCGCCGGCCACCAGGAGCACGTCGGCGCCCACGTCTTGCAGATCGCGCAGCGCGGCGCGCAGGTGATCCACCTCCGACTCCAGGGCGCGGCGCTCGCCGAGCAGCGCTCGATGCCGCTCCTCGGCGGCGCTCGCCAGTTGCGCAGCCTCGGTGGCCGCGGCCTCCGCGGCCTCCGCGGCGGCGCCGGCGGCGCGCAGCGCGGCGCGCGCCGCCACTTCCGCCTCGGCGGCCGTCCTTTCGTCGCCGAGACTGCTCTCGGCTTCGGCGAGCAACGCCTCATGGCGCGCCGCAAGGCGCGCCTCTTCGCCGGCCAGAGCCTCCTGGCGGCGCTCCAGGCGCGCCGCCGTGGTCAGCGCGCCGTCTCGTTCGAGGGTCAGGCGGCTGAGGCTCGAACGGCGTTCGCCGAGGACCTGCCGCGCGGCGCCGAGCCGCGCGGCGACCTCGGCATAGGACGCCTCCGCCGCAGCGAGCGCCTCGGCCAGGAGCCGCTCCTCGTGCGGCCAGCGGTCCTCGTCGGTCTCCTCGGGTCGCCCCGCAAGTTCGCCGAGAAGGCGCTCGCGCTCTTCCGCCGAGGCACGCTCCACTTCTTCCAGCAGGCGCTGACGCTGCTCGGTGAGCCGGCGGCTGCTCTCGAGGCGCCCGTCGAGCACGCGGGCGCGCAGCAGGCGCTTGGCGCGGCGCTCGCGCTCCGCCAGGCGCCGGGCGAACGCTTCTTCCTCGCCGATGCGGGCCGCGGCGACCGCCTCGAGGCCCTGGTCGCCGCGGGCACGCTCGTCCTGCAGGCGCGCGAGCTCGTCGTGGCGCGCCGCCAGCTCGACGTCCACGGCGCCGACCTCGCCGGTCAGGAGCCGGCCGCGCGTCTCCGCCAGCTCGGCCTCGACGCTGCGGAGCTGCTCGGCGGCGCTGGCCTGGCGGCGCAGCGGCGCGAGCTGCGCACCGACCTCGCGCTCCAGCAGATCGGCGCGCTCGAGATTGCGGCGCACCTCGAGGAGCTTGAGCGCGGCGCGCTCCCGCCGGCGCTTGTACGTGCCCAGGCCGGCCGCCTCCTCGATCTGGTTGCGCCGGTCCTCGGGTTTGCCGGCGAGGAAGGACTCGACCTTGCCTTGCCCGATGATCGAATGCAGCTCCTTGCCCAGACCGACCTGCGCCATGAGCTCGACCACATCCGTGAGCCGGCAGGCGGACCGGTTGATGAAGTAGTGCGATGAGCCGTCGCGAGCGACGCGCCGCATCACGCTGACCGCGGCGGCGGGGAGCGGCAGCGCCCCGTCGCTGTTGTCGAAGGTGAGCTCCACCTCGGCGCTGCCGCCGGCGCGGCGCCCGTCGCTGCCGGCGAAGATGACGTCCTGCATGGAGGAGCCGCGCAAAGTGCTGGGGCTTTGCTCTCCGAGTGCCCACACGACGGCGTCGGCGATGTTGCTCTTACCGCTGCCGTTGGGGCCGATGATGACCCCGACCCCGGGCTCGAAGAGGAGCTCGGTCTGCTTGGGGAACGACTTGAAGCCCTTGAGGCGCAGCGCCTTGAGATACACGCTCAGCCGACCTCGGCCGGCGCGTCGCCGGCCGCTTCGGGGGCCACCCCGTCTTCGGCGGCTGTGCTGTCCTCGCCGGCCGTGCTGCCTTCGGCGGCCACCCCGTCCTCGCCGGCCGTGCCCTCTTCGGCCGGCCGCCGCGCGCGCCGTCCGCGCAGGCGCGCGCGGCGCGCCGTACGCCGGGCGCGCGTCTGCAGCTCGTTCAGCGCCTCGGCCGCGGCCTCTTGCTCGGCGCGCTTCTTGCTGGTGCCGAAACCGTGGCCCAGCACCTCACCGTCGACGCAGGCCTCGATCTCGAACTCGCGATTATGCGGCGGACCGCTGTAGCCGAGCACCTTGTAGTGCACCGCCTGTGAGCTGCGTGCGAGGTGCTCCTGCAGCTCGGTCTTGTGGTCGATGTAGCTGCTCTCCGCGTAGCGGATGTGCTCCTCGAAGACCTCGACCACCGCCGGGCGCACCGCCTCGTAGCCGAACGTGACGTACACGGCCCCGATGAGCGCCTCTGTGAGGTCGGCGAGCACGTTCTGGTTGCTTTGGAGCTGCAGCGCCTCGCCGGCCTCGTTTGCGAGGCCGGCCTGCTCGCGGAGCAGCTTGCCGAGGCCCAGCTTGGCGGCCACCCGGGCACACGTGGCGCGGCTCACAATATAGGCGCGCAGCCGTGCCAGGTGCCCCTCCGCGAAGTCGGGGAAGCGCCGGTACAGCTCGGTGGTGATGCACAGGCTCAGCACGCTGTCGCCGAGAAACTCGAGACGCTCGTACGAGTCGACCCGCTCGGCGGCCCACGACGTGTGGGTGAAGACCTGCCGCATCATGGAGCGGTCGAGCTGTTCCGCCAGAGATAGCAGTCGGTAGATCACTCAGTCCCTCACGCGACGACGAGGGGACGCCCCGAAGCGGGAGGCCTCCCCTCGTAGCTCACACGCGGCCGCGGCCGGGCTTAGGCGCCGGCCGCTTTCATCACGAAGTCGACGGCATCGCCGACGGTCTTGATCCCGGCGGCCTCTTCGTCGCTGATCTTGATGCCGAAGGTCTCTTCCATGGTCATCACGAGCTCGACCAGGTCGAGCGAATCGGTCTCGAGGTCTTCCTGGAAGCGAGCTTCCAGGGTGACCTTGTCTTCGTCGACGCTGAGGGTCTCGACGAGGATCCCCTTGACGTGCTCGAACACCTCTTCGCGGGTCATGGACGAACCTCCGGTGAAGTTTGCCTGAGTCTACACTGTGGGGGCGTGCGCCCCAAGCTCCGCCGAGATGCTCGGCAGAAGCTCGCTGACGACCGCCCGCCGCCCCATGCGCACCGCCTGGGCGATGCCGCGGGCGGTGGAGCTGCCGTGGGCGATGATGACCGGCGCGCTCACTCCGGCGAGGATGGCGCCCCCGAACTCGTTGGGGTCCAGCGCGTGCTTGAGGCGCAGCAGGTCGCGGCGCAGCAGCAGGCCGCCGAGCTTAGTCTTGGCCGAGAGGTCGATGGTCTGTCGCAGGGCGCTGAGGATGCCGCGCGCCGAGCCCTCGATGGTCTTGAGCGCGACGTTGCCGGTGAAGCCGTCGGTCACGACCACGTCGACGACGCGGTTCATGATGTCCCGGCCCTCGACGTTGCCGTAGAAGCGGACGTGCTCGTCGGCGGCGATGAGGCGGTGGGCGGCGATGACGTCGGGCGTGCCCTTGGTGGGCTCCTCGCCGATGGAGAGCAGGCCCACCACGGGCTCGGGGATGCCCATCACCTCGCGGGCGAAGGCCTGACCCATCACGGCGAACTGATGCAGATGCTCGGGGCGGTACTCGGCGTTGGCGCCCACGTCGAGAAAGGCGATGGGCGTGGGCATGCACGGCATGATGGTGCAGATGGCCGGGCGCTGCACGCCCTTGATGCGGCGTACGTACAGCAGGCTGCCGGCCACCACGGCGCCCGTATTGCCGGCAGAGACGAATGCGTCGGCCGCGCCCTCGTGCACGAGCCGCAGGCCGACGACGATGCTCGAGCCGGTCTTGTTGCGGGCCGCCCAGGCCGGCTCCTCGTCGTAGCCGATCACGTCGGCGGCATGGACGATCGAGACGTGGGCAGCGCCGGGCGGGAGCAGGCTCCTCACGGTGCCTTCGTCGCCGACGAAGACGATGTGGATGCCGGGGCCGGCGGCCTGCAGCGCGCCCCGCACGATCTCGGCGGGCGCGTTGTCGCCGCCGGCCGCGTCGACCACGACGCGCACCACGCGCTCGCCGGCGGCGGCGCTCCAGGCGGCCGTGACCTCGTGTGGTGAGACGTAGTGGCGCGAGGCCGGCGCGGTCATGCCCGCAGGTCGGCCACCAGCCGATCGAGATCGACGCTCTCTTCGATGAGCTCGACGATGAGGTCGATCTTGGCGCGCTCCTTGACCCGCAGGCGGCCGAAGAGGCGGCGCAGGTCGTCGGCGGCCGTCACGGTGTCGGTCTCGACGGAGACCAGCGGCACGCCGCGCTCGTCGGCGCGCTCGAGCACGGCGGGGCTGGGCACGTAGTTGCCGGTGAGCACGACGGCAACGGTGGGCGTGTCGAGCGCCGTGAGGATGATCTCGGCGCGGTCGCCGCCGACGATCACGACCTTGTTGGGCGTGAGCTGAAAATAGCGCAGCGCGTGCTCGGGGCTCATGGCGCCGATCATGTAAGTCTCGACGAGGTGGTCGCCGTATTGCTCGCCGCAGACGTAGGTGCCGCCCAGAGCCTCAACGATCTCGGCCACCGAGACCGCCGAGAGGCGCGCGTTGGACGTGAGCGCGCCGTAGCTGGTGACGCCGCTGCTGGCCAGAAAACGCGTGTACTGGTCGCGCACGAGGCCGAGACGCGACTCGGGGACCATGTTGAAGAGGACGCCCAGCAGGTGCTGCTTGAGGGCGTCCTTGACGTAGATGATGTCGTCGAGCAGCCGCGCGCCGGCGAACTTGGCGACGAGCAGCGTCATGAGGTCGAGCTGCGCCACGACCTCGGCGCCGCTGGTGCGCAGAAAGCGGCCCTGCCAGATCTCGCCGAGCCCCTCGCAGACCACGAGGTCCTTGCCCTCGCTGAGGCGCTCGTAGGCGGCGCGCACGCGGCTCATGGCGTCCACCTCGGAGCCGGCGAGGACGTCGTGCAGGGCGTCCTCGTCGAGGACCACCGGGCATACGTCGGCAGCGGCGTCGTCGAGCCCGAGGAGCTCCGCCACGAAGGCGGCGTCCTCGTCGAAAAGAACGCCGCCCGTCTGCGCGGCCAGCGTGCCTACCGGCTTGAAGTAGCCGGCGTTCAGGCCGCGCCTGCGCAGCGCAAGGCAGAGGCCGACGGCGATCGTGGTCTTGCCGCCGCTGCCCTGCGTGGAGGCGATGTAGAGGGACTTCAGCACCACACGCCCCGGCGCCGCTTACTCAGCTTCGAGGACGATGACCTCGCGGCCCTTGTAGGTGCCGCACTTGGTGCAGGCGCGGTGCGGGAGCTTGGGGCTCTTGCACTGCGGGCAGACGCTCGCCACGTCGACGCTGAGCTTCTGCTGTGCCCGGCGCTGGTCGCGCCGCCGCTGGGATGTCTTCTTCTTCGGTACGGGCATGATGAGTCTCCTTGAATCAAACAGACACGGAACTGTACCACACGGAGCGGCGTCAAGCCTCGTCGTGCCGGTGCTCGGGTTCGACGTTGAGGTCGGCGCCGCACGCGGCGCAGAGGCCGCGACACTCGTCGCGGCAGAGCAGCTTGGGCGGCAGCTCCTCGGCGATAAGGTCGCGGGCCCAGCGGCCCAGGTCGACGATGGAGGACGTCACGTAGCCCTCTTCGTCCTCTTCCGCGCCCTCCGAGTCGCCGTGGCGCACGTACTCGACCCCCCGTGCCTCAACGATCACCTCGGCGTCGCCGAGGCAGCGCTGGCACGGGCCGCTGACCGGGGTCTCGAACTCGGCAGTCAGGGTGACGCTGTCGCCGACGCGAGCGGCGCAGAGCTCGAGATCCACGAAGCCGTCGGGGACCTCGTAGGAGAGGCCCCCGTACACGAAGGGGTCGACCTCGACGGGCACGCGCCGCCAGATTTCGCTGGCGTCACCGAAGCGCAGGGAGCGCAGGTCGAAGCGGCGCATGAAACAATCAGCGGTGTCGCGAGCCGAGGCGGCGGCTCAGGGCTGCAGATCGTCGCCGCCGGAGCGACCTTGCAGCCGCTCGCGGCCGCGGCGCACCGCGCCGATGAACTTCTCGAGGTTGATCTCGAGGTTGCCGAGCACCTCGTCGGCGTAATCCTCGGCGCCCAGGCGCGTCTCGCGCTCGCGCTCGCGGGCGTCCTCGATGATCTGCTGGGCGCTCCGTTCGGCGAGGCGCACGACCTCGGTCTCCGAGGCGAGCCTGTCGGCGCGTTCCTGCGCCTCCGACAGCACGCGTTCGGACTCCTGCTTGGCCTCGGCGAGCATCTCCTGGCGCTCCTTCACGATCCAGCGCGCCTGCTTGATCTCCTCGGGGATAGTGGAGCGCATCTGGTCGAGGATGTCGTACATCTCCTCGCGGTCGACCATGACGCTATCGGTGAGCGGCACGGACCGGGCGTTGTGGATGATGTCGTCGAGCTTGTCGATGAGAACGAGCACGTCCATACTCAGCAACCCTCCTTGGGTAGCCTAGCGGCGCAGCGGATGAATCTCTGCCAGGCGGCGGGCGACGCTCGGGGGCACGAGGTCTTCCACAGAGCCCCCGAACGCGGCGATCTCTCTGACTCCGCTCGAGCTCAGGAAGCTGTGCTCGGGCGAGGCCATCATGAACACTGTTTCGATGTCTGGGGCCAACTTCCTATTGAGCTGGGCCATGGCGAACTCGTACTCGAAGTCGGAGATGGCGCGCAAGCCCTTGAGGATCACGTGCGCGTCCCAGCGGCGCGCGAGCTCCACGACGAGCTCGTTGAAGCGGTCCACGACGATGTTCTCGTGGCCCGAGAGCGCCTCTCGCAGAAACGCTTCGCGCTCGTCGGGTGAGAACAGCGGTGACTTGCGCTGCGGGAGCTCGATGAGACCGACGACGACGCGGCCGAACTTGCTGGCGCCGCGGCGGATGATGTCGAGATGGCCGACCGTGACCGGGTCGAAGGTGCCCGGGCAGATGGCCGTGATGTTACGTGGCATCGGTGGCCCCGAGGCGTTCAGGTGGCACGGTCATGGTCGGCTGCTGCTCCTTCGTCGTCCGGCACGCCCGCGGCCACCAGAAAGGTGACGCGCGTGTCTCCGTAGCGCTTCTCCCGGACAATGGTCCACGGCAGATCGGCCGTTCTGCCGGCGGCCGTCTCGATGACGAGCACGGCGCGTGGCGCGAGCAGAGGGCCCAGAAGCCCGGCCAGATCGGGCCGGACCTCCGCGTAGCGGTCATACGGAGGGTCCGCAAAGAGGAGAGTATAGCGCGCGCCGCGACGGGCGTCAGCCCGCAGGGCGCGGCGCGCGTCGGCGGCGAGCACGCGGGCGCGCGCCGCGCGCCCGTCCG
>CAIOZS010000110.1 GCA_903862845.1 uncultured Thermoleophilia bacterium | reverse complement strand
GGCGGCGGCGAGAGCGGCAGCCCGGCAAGGTCGAGGACGCCGTCCTGGAGGGCCGCGCCCGGCGCGACGGCGGCGTCCCGCAGGGCGATGAGCAGCGACGCGTCCGGCGCCGCGACGAAGGGCGCGACTTCGTTGTCGCCGGTATGCATGTCGGTGTCGAACGGCCACTGCGCGTCGCTCCCGAGCCCGGCGTGGATCTCCTCGCCGGCCGCCCACTCGTTGCCCAGCGCGTGTACGCCGGCCTGCGGCCACACGTCACCGTGTACGCCGTCGGCGGGCGGGGTCGCGGCGCCCGCCGCATCGAGGCTCCCGAGCTCCAGCCACTCCCTTCCGCGCAGACATCCGCCGCAGTACAGCCCGCTCCCGATCACCCGAAGCGGCGCCTCGAGCTCCACGTCGCCGCCCGTGACCACACCCTGCGGAACGGGCTCGGCGCGCAGCTGCACGGTGGCCGAGAGCCGCCGCCGGGCTGCTCCGCGAGTCGCCTCCACGCGCACGACCACGGCCGGCCACACTGTGCCGGCTCCAGCGCCGGCCGCGACCCACCTCGCCTGCCAGGCCTCGTCTGCGGCGGACGTCGCCGCGCTCGACAGCTCGCCCTCGAGGGCGGCGGGATGGCGCCTCAGTTCGAGGCAGACGCGCGCGAGCGCCTGCTTCGCCCCCGCCTGGGCGCGCACGTTGGCGACGTCCGCGCCGACGATGCTCTGCCGGGCGCTCACCGCCGCCACGGCCGCCGCGGCGAACACCGCCGCCAGGGCGGTCACCACCAGCGCCGCGAGAAGTGCGTAGCCCCGCTGTGACCTGGCTGGTCTCATGTCGCCTCCGGCGTCAGCGCCACGGACCGGCTGGCCCGCGCCGTGCGCCCTCCGACGGTCACGTCGATGGTCACGGTGATCCGCGCGACGGCCCGCGGCCAGCCGGCCGCGGCGAAGTCCGCCGCCTCGAGGCGCCGTCCGTCGGCGCAGAAGTAGTCGACGACGAATCGCTCCACGTGATCGGCCAGGTACGTGCCGGACGTCTTGCGCCAGAGCACGCCCCGCGCCGGGTCCCAGGCCACGAGCACCGTTTCGGCGGCGACGCCGACGTGACGGTGCTCCAAGCGGAGGGCGCGGTCTGGAGACAGGCCGGCTGGGAGGTCGGCGAGAGATGTCGCCAGGCCGAGCTCGTCGGCGACAGACCTCACGGCGAAGGCCGCGGCCGTGGCGGCCTGGGCGCGGCCGGCGGAGCTTCTGGCGGCGCCGCCGGCGCTCCACAGCCAGCCCCAGGCGCCGGTCAGGGCCACGGCGCTCACGCACGCGGCAACGAGCAGCTCGACGAGCGTGATTCCGGCGTGCGAGCGCATCCTCTCAAGGCAGGTGTGTGTGGCGAGGACGCCTCGCCCTTTCGCTTCACGAGACATGGTGACGCCCTTCAAGCGCAGCGACAGCGGGGGCGATCGAGGGCGGCACGGCACTGAAGACGAGGCGCCGTGCGACCGCGAGCCCGCGCCACGACGCCTGCAGCTCGACCTCGAGCAGGCCGGCCGGTGGCACGGCGTCCGACCAGACGGCCCAATCTGAGAGGGCTTCGATGGCGACAGGCTCCAGCCCCGCCGGCGAGACGGCCACGAACCGCGACACGCGGCGCACGATGAGGTCGTCGGCGAGGATGTCGCTGACGAACGAACCCGTTTCGGCCGCACCCGACTCGGCCGCACCGGACCCGTCGGCGTAGTAGGCCTCCGGCAGGTTGCAGGCCGGCAAGGCGTGCGGGAACACCTCCCCGAGCAGGGAGGCGGGGCTCGCCGGCGGCTGCTCGTCGTCGGCGCGACGGTAGTAGGGCAACGCCGTCAGACGCTCGCCTTCGGCGGCGAGCACGGCCTCGAGGTGACGGCGCCGCTCCACGGAGCGTTCGGCTTTGAGCGACGCGCTGAGCACCCCGCTCACGGCGACGCAGGCGAGGCCAAGGATCGCCACAGCGATGACCGCCTCGATCAGCGAGAAGCCGTGGCGACGAGCGCTCAGGCGCATCTCACGCACCCCCCCAGCTGGACGACCACTGTGTGCCCAGCGCTCGCTGCGCCGATAGTGAAATGACCCGCCCTGGGGCTGACGCCACCGGGGAGCGTCGGCCAGCCGGCGGCGCCGAACTCGAGAGTACCCTGCGGGTAGTTGCTGGCGACGGCGGCGCCGAACTCGCCGCGAGCCACCGGGCTTTCCCCTGAGGCACCGACGTCACAGACGGAGTAGCGACCATCGCCGGCGACGGACACGCGCACGGCGGTTCCGCGCGCCTGGGCTCTCGCCTGAGCCTCACGGAGGACGAGTGCCAGCCGTTCCGCAGCGGCGTCTGCCGCGAACACGCTGCGCACGGCCGCCACCCCGGGCACGGCGATGGCGCACAGCACGACGCTGATCGCCAGTATCGCGACGAGCTCGAGAAGCGTCGAGCCATGCTGCCGGGACACGCGCCACCTCCAGTCGCTGACCTCGGATCCAGTGGAGCCCGGCGACGAAGCGCGCGCCGCGGCTCGTGAAGCAGAGTAGCGAGGACGGCGCGCGAAAGGGAGAGTGACGATGCCCGTGCGACGGTGACGTTGGAGCCGCGGCCGGTTCACAACCGCGCGAACGCCGCCGCAGAACAGCGCGAGGATCGCGCCCGCGGCCAGGAACAGCGCCGGCACGACCGCGGGGCCCAGATAGACGCCCATGCAGAGCGCGAGCTTGACGTCGCCGAAGCCAGTGCCCTCCACATGGACGATGTCGAGGATGATCTTCTTCTCCAGGTCGACCGGGATCACGAGTCCCGGCTGTTCCCCGCGAGTCCCGTTTCACGGCATCCACAACCGAGCATTCCGGTTGCAGAATGGTTGCCGCCGGCGGTTTCTGAGGAGGGTTGAGAGGGAGACTGCCCTGCAAGTCGCGGGTGAAGCCGGGCGGACACTTCCCGAACCTTCGCACTTCAAGTGAGACGATTCCCTGCGTCGGATAGAATCCCGACGACATGCTGCCTACGGAAAGGGCGGACGGATCCCAGTGAGTCACGCGTCCACGACCAAGCAGCCCATAGTGAGTCGTGTCGCCGGCCGCCTGCCCGTGGTGTCAGACTCCCGCTGGGTACACCTGATCATACTGGCGCTGCCCTTCGCCGCCGTCATCGTCGGGTGGTATGGACTCAGCCACTCGTTCAACGCCTTTCAGGGGGCGACGTGCCCATCCACTAAGAGATAGTCCGGGCTGTCGCGCACCGGTGGCCGCGCTCTTGGCTCGGCGGCTACGGGGCATGGTCCGGCCCTCTGGTCTATTGGCTGCTGGCCACCCTCGCGCTTCCCTTCGGCGGTTCGTTGGTGGCCGTCCGCCTCGTCGTCGCGGCCTTCTCCTGGGGAACGTGCGCGATCGCCTACGTGCTGTTTCGCGATCGCGTGCACGCCCGTCCGCCCGACGCGCTGGCGCTTGCGCTGCTCCTCGCGGTCTCCCCGTTCTCTTTCGGCCAGTCGTTCCTCGTGCTTACGGACAACCCGACCTGGTTCTTTGTGGTCCTGGCCTTGGAACGCTCACTTGCCTATGTGCAACGGCCGGGGCTGGCGCGGCTCGCCGCCTTCGCCGCCTGCCTCGCCGCGGCGACGCTTGTGCGCCAGATCTCACCGTGGCTTCTTGCCCCCGGCCTGGTCGCCCTGCTGAGCATGCCCCTGTCACGCCGCCGACAGGTGGCTGGTCTGGGCCTGCTAGTCTTCGCTGTCGTCCCTCTCGCGGCGCTGCTGCTCTACTGGGGCGGCCCGCTTCCGGCGGCGCCCGGCGGCGGCGCAGCATCGACTCCGTTCGCAGCCGCCTACCGGACGCGCAACCTCCTGTTGAGCCTGGGCGTCGTCGGGGCATACGCTGTCCTCATGCTGCCGGCCGCGGAGATAGCAGGCTGGTGGAAGCGGGCTCACCAGAATCGCGCGTGGATGGCGACGCTTGCGCTCCCCGCAGTCGCCGCTCTTGGGCCTCTGGCTGCAGGCGTGCTCGGCGTCTTCACGAGCTTCCTCGGCCTCGTCTCTCGGGTGCGCTTTCCTCAACTGCGGGGTCGAGTCTGCTCTCGTGGCTCCTCATCCCTCTTGGGGCGGCGACGGCGGGCCTGTGCTGGCCTCGCGGCTCACCGAAGTGAGAAGCCGTCTGCTGGTCAGTGCACTGCTCGGCGTGCTCCTCAGCGCCATGGCAAACCCACGGTGGTTTGAGCGGTACGTCGACTTCCCGGTCCTCCTGGCGTTCGCCGGGCTGGCCGTGGTGGCTAGCCTCAATACTGTTCACTTAGAGATCGCCCCGTGCTATCCTCCTCGAAACGAGCACAGGAGGAGCGGCGATGGCGCGCACGACGGCGGAGCTTCCCCAAGGCACCCGCATCACCGACTACGTGAGCCTCGGCGTGATCGCAAAG
>CAIOZS010000109.1 GCA_903862845.1 uncultured Thermoleophilia bacterium | reverse complement strand
GGCTGGGCGGCGTCCATCAGATCATCCATAGGTTCCCCTCGCGGCAGGCGCGACCCGCGGCCTCTGAAGACGGGCGCAGATGGCAGGGTCGGCCGCCGCGGCGGGGTAGTGCTGCGAGGGAAGATAAGGAATGTTGGCGAATCCTTATCTTTCCCCCCGGCGAGCGAGCCTGCGGACGGCCGCGGGCGACGCGACAGTCAAGGAATCCTTGTCTTCCCCTTTCGCACTACCCCGCGGGGGAGCGGCCTGGCAGCGAGACGTGGGCTGCCCTGCCATCAGAGGTCGTAGGGGCAGGGCCTGCGGGCGACCAGCTTGTGCTCGTAGAGCAGCTCCTTGTCGCCCTCCGTCAGCTCGTGGTCGAGGTGGATGCCGCCCTCGATCCACGCTTTGACAAGGCGGCACCAGTCGTCCGACGGTGTGAACATGTCGCCGGTCGCCCCGAGGTTGTAGTGCAGGCAGCCACCCACGCAGTAGGGGCGCGCCCAGCACGAGGCGCAGGGCTCCGTGCGAAACGTGGGCTTGTTGACGAACCGGTCGCGGTCGCCGGTCCCCGCAAACACATCGCCGATGACGTGCTCCGGCGAGCCGACGAAGCGGTGACACGCGTACAGAGTACCGTCCGCACCCACCCCGGCCATCGACGAGCCCACCCCGCAGTGAGCGCGCTGCGGGCGCTGCGGACCGAGGAGCGCGAGCGCCGCGCCGAAGTCCAGCCACCTGGCGTAGCGGCTCACTTCCGCCTCGTCGCCGCGACGCACAGCATCGACGAACGCGGCGATGCTCTCGCGCGCGAAGCCGATGCCGTCGGCCGGCGACGGCAGACCCTCCCCTTGTCCGGGCTCGCCGTCGTGCAGGCAGGCGGCCGCGAACGCGGTCTGGTAGCTGCCGCCGCAGAAGCGCCCGAGGTAGTCCACGACGGCCGGGAGGTCCTCGCTCCTCCAGATCGTGGCCCTGAAATTGGCCGCGTCCGGCATCTCCTCGGTGAGGCGCCGGGCATGCTCCAGGAACACCGGCGACGAAGGGCCGCCGTCGGCCCGCGGCCGGTTGCGGTCGTGGATCTCGGGCGGGCCGTCGAAGCCCACCAGCGCCCGGATGTCGTTGTCCTTGAGGTAGGCGATCGTGGCGTCGTCGAGCAGCATGGCGTTGGTGCACACGGCGAAGCCGAAGCTCTTGCCCGCGGCGGCAGCGGCCTCACGCGCGTACACGACGGTGCTCTTGACCAGCGGCAGCGCGAGCAGTGGTTCGCCGCCGAAGAAGGAGATCGACAGCCGCGTGCGCTCACCGGCCTGTCCGATGAGCCAGTCCACGGTGCGCCGCGCCGTAGCCTCGCTCATCATGCCGGCGTCGCCGTACTCCCCGCCGCCGCCGTAGCAGTAGATGCAGCGCAGGTTGCAGCGCTGCGCGACCATCAGGTTGATGGAAGTGATCGGCGGCGGCGTGCGCGGCGGCGGCGCCTCGTCCATCCCCACGGGCACCGGCTCCGCGCTCGCGAGCTCGAGCTGGAAGAGCTCGAGCTCGTCGTCGTCGGTGCGCGGCGCCAGAGGATCGGCGGCAAGCCGCTCGAGGGTCGCGATGAAGCCGGGCCTGACCCTGCGGGTGAGCAGCCGGCCGGTGTTCAGCACGTACTCGTGACCGTCGTAGACGAATGCGTGCCAGGGCCGCAGGTACAGCGCGCGGCGCCCACCCTCAGACATCGCCTTGTCCTCAGTCATCCCCCGTCCCCCCGTCCGGGCAGAGCCCGTCGAAAACGCTGGCCAGGTCGTCGCACCCCGCCGGCTGAGCCTCATGACGCGCCTTCACCGCAGCCACCACGTGCGCCGTTCCGATGAATCCGCAGCGCGAGAGGTAGGGGCAACTCTCGCAAGTAAAGCATGCCGGCAGCTCGAGCTGGTGAAAGGCCAGCTCGGGGTCGGTGAGCCAGAGCATCGCCGCCTGCACGTCGAGCTCGGCGAAGTGCTGCCGCAGAAGCTCCTCGACGGCGGCCGCATCGAGCCCGCTCGCGGCGAGCGCGAGGCCGGACGACAGGCAGCGTTCGGCCACCGGCCGGTCCTCGGGGCCGACGCCTCCACCGTGCAAGAGCGCGGCCGCCCGAGGCCTGTCGCCAAGGCGCAGGAAGACGTAGGGCAGCCACTCGCCGAAGCGCGAGCGCCCGGGCGCAGCCTGGCCGCCGAAGAGCAGCGCGTCGGGGTTGCGCCGCCCCGACAGGGGTGCTTCGAGATAGCGCGCGGCCGTCTCCGCGAAGGCGCGCAGCTCGGCGGTCGAGGCGCCGGCAAGGTCGTTCCACGTCAGGATGTGGTCGTTGCTCAGCTTGTACCAGCCGACGAGCTCGTCGAGGTCCAGGAGGTGCGACTCGCTCATCCCGGGGATGTAGGCCCAGTAGGCGGGGAAACCGAGAAACGACACGTCGCGCACCAGCAGCCTGTGCCCCAGCGCCTCGACCCTGCGCAGCAGGATGGCGAGGTCCTCAGCGTCGTCGGCGCCCTCTTCCCAGGCGGCGCCGTCGAAGGCGACGCCCTCCGGCGCGTCAAGGATGGAGAGAGGGAAGCGCACCGCGCCCACGCGGAAGTACTGCATCACGTGATGGTTGATCACGCTCATCTCGCCGCCCTCAAGGGCCCGCGCCAAGGGATCGTCGCTGAGGTCGATGGGCAGCAGCCGGCTCGACAGGCCGGTCTGAAAGATCTCCGTGAGGCAGCGCTCGAGGGCCGTGGCCGGCGAGGGGGCGACGCCGATGTGAAAGGCGCACGAACCGCTGCTCGGGTCGTGGATGAGCGCTCCCACGATGGGCACGCCCATGCCCAGGGAGCAGTCCTTCACCGTGACCCGCCAGCCTTCGGTGGCCTCGAGGCGCGCGATCCGGGCGACGATCTCGGCGTCGCCGAAGTACGCGCGCGGGATCTCCGGCAGGCGCGGCTGCTCGAGGAAGATGCGCATCAGCGCGTGACGCTCGAAGAGCTCGCAGACGCCCTGCACGAGCGCCTCGTGCGGCGTGTTGCCGGCGCACATGCCGTTGGAGGCGCACTCGATCTCCAGAAGGCGGATCGGCACGAGCACCTCCTCGCGCCGCGCCGGATCGTAGAAGGGGACGCAGAGGACCTCCTGCAGCCCGAGCCGCTCCTCGAGCACGAAGCGCTGCGCGACGGGGTCGTGGGTGCGCAGCAGACCGCCGAGACTGGCCGAGCAGCGGCTGACCGCCTCGCCGACCGGCAGCATGACCTCGCGGGGATCGGCGTGAAAGCGGCTGAGCGGCGCGCGCCGGGCAAGCGCAGCTCGCCGGCGCGCCGCCCCAGGGTACGCCCGGTAGTACGCCTCGCTGGTCACGTGCAGATGGCTGGGATGCGCCAGATTGCCGTTCTGCAGGCGCTCGAAGAGCTCGGCGTGGGCGCTGGCGCTCGAGTAGGCGCGCGTCATCCCCTTGCCGTTGGCGCCCAGGCGAAGCTGCGGGTAGAGGAGGTCCATGGTTTCCACGCGACCACTGTGAAAGGTATGGCGGTCGCGCTCGTCGATCTCGACGGTGGTGATGCCGACCTCGTCGAGGATCCCCTGCAGGCGCGCCACGGTCTCTTCGGGAGGCGCCTGCTTGTACGGCTTACCGGGTCTCGCCGGCGTCATGGCTCAGCCTCCCTTTCGCCCTTTCGGGGCGCTCCGCAGCGGCGCACGGCCCTTTCGTCGGGCCTCCGTGCGTCGCCCACATGAACGAACTGCTCGCCCACGGCAGGTACGAGGGGACGTCGGCGAAGGCCGAGCGGTTCTTCACCGGACTGACCCAACTGACGAAGCTGGACACCAGTGCCGGAGCACGGCAGATCTCAGCAACGACGACCCCCCGGCTCGTCTAGGATGTCAACTGCTGGTGGGCCACTCAGCGCTCGGCCACCCCACAATTCTCGGTCGCTGAACATCTCTCACCCTCGTGCGTCCTGCCGCAGTGCCCCTCCGACTCGTGCGTCCAGCCGCAGCCGCCGCCTCCGGCGATCGCCGCAAGATCCTCATCGGAGAGGGCGATCTTGCGGCTCTCCTCGTCGCTGAGCTCGAAGCTGCGTGC
>CAIOZS010000108.1 GCA_903862845.1 uncultured Thermoleophilia bacterium | reverse complement strand
CTGGTGGCCGCGGAACGGCACGGTCCCGGTCGCCGAGAACGGCACGCCGGCCGCGGCGTCGTCGCCCGGGCCGCTCACGATCCCTCGCTCCGCACGAACTCGCCGGCGAGCAGCTCCATGAGGAGCGCGTCGCGCCAGCTGCCGCCGGCGACGCGCTCGTACTGCCGCAGCACGCCCACAGGCCGGAAGCCCAGCTTCTCGTAGACGTGGATGGCGCGCGCGTTGGCGGCCGCCGGGTCGACGGTCAGGCGATGGTGCCCGCGCACGTCGACGAGCCAGGCAATGAGCGTGCGCATCGCATCGCTGCCCACGCCGCGGCCGTGGGCGGCCGCCGTGACGAAGATGTCGACGGCCGCCGAAAGGTAGTCGGGGTCGGTCTCTTCGTCGTACTGGATGCAGCCCGCGACGACGCCGTCCAGCACGATGGCGAAGGTGACCGCATCCTTCTCGTCAAGGCGCTCCCACTCGTCGCGGCGCCACCACAGGGCAACGTCGGGCTCGTCCAGGATCTTCAGCAGCAGAGGCGCGTCGGCGTCAGTCGCCGGACGCAGGGTCACCAGACGGCCGTGAAGAATCGCCTGCCCATCCCCGGTGCTCGCGTAACGGTCCGTCATGAACGGAGCGTACCAGACGCGCAGCTCGCCGCAGCGCGACGAGCACCGGCCGCCAAAGGCCAGCGCGCGGCGTGCGAGAGGCGTCGTCGTGTGGTACTATACTGACTAGTCAGTTTGGTATCCCAGAGGAGGACGCCTTGAACGCAACCACCGCCGTCATCACCGCCCGCGACCTGAGCCTGCGCACCCGCGCAGGTTGGGTCTACCGCGATATCGACCTCGACGTGCCGGCCGGGAGCCTGGCCGTGATCACCGGACCCGCGAGGTCCGGCAAGACGGCCCTGCTGCTGACGCTGGCCGGGCGCATGGCCGCGGGAGGAGGCGAGCTCGTGGTCGCGGGCGTCGACGCCCGGCGGCGGCCGTCCGCCGTTCGCCGGCTGGCCGGCCTCGGCGAGTTCCGCGGCGTCAACGGGCTCGACGAGACCCTGAGCGTCGCCGACCAGGTGATGGCCGAGCTGGCTCTGCACGGCCGCCACTGGCGCGGTGCCCACGTTGCGCCTCTGCTGGACCGGCTCGGCTTGAACGTCGAACCGCACGCGACCGTGCGCAGCCTCACGTCCGCCGAGCGCCTGCTTCTGGGCGCTGCTCTGGGACTGATCGGCGCCCCACCGCTGCTCGTTCTCGACGAGCTCGACGAGAACACGACGCCGGCCGAGACAGAGGCGGTCCTTGCGGCCCTGCGCCGCCTGACCGCCGCCGGGTCCACCGTCGTCGCCGGCACCCTCGACCCCTGCCTGGCCGCCGCCGCCGACGTCTCGCTGGCCCTCGACAGCGGCGGCGCGCCGGCCCTTCAGGACGCACTCTGGTCCCAGATCGCCGCAGACCCCGAGGAGGTCGAGGCTCATGCGCTCGTTTGAGATCGCGCTCCTCGAGCTCAAGCGTCTCGTCTCTGCGCGGACGTTTCGCTTGGCAGTCGCCGTCGTCTGTCTCGTGCCTCTGCTCTACGGCGTGCTCTATCTGTGGGCCTTCTGGGACCCGTACCAGCGCCTCGACAAGCTGCCCGTGGCGCTCGTCGTCGAGGACCGCCCGGCCCAGGTCAGCGGCAAGACGCTCGCCGTGGGCAATGACCTCGTCACGAGTCTGAAGAAGAGCGAGACGTTCGACTGGCAGGTCGTGACGGCGGATGAGGCCGCAAGCGGCCTGCAGGGCGGCGAGTACTACATGACGCTCACCGTCCCGCGCGACTTCAGCGCGCGCCTCGCGCACGCCGACAGCGACCACCCGCGACGCGCGGTCCTGCAGGTGCGCGCCAACGAGGCCACCAACCTGCTCGCCAGCCAGATCGGCGCACGCGTCTTCCTCGAGGTGCAGTCGTCACTGGCGCAGGTGACCGCGCAACGATACCTCGACCATATCTTCGTGGGCCTCGGGAGCCTCCGCAGCGGCATGGTCCGCGCCGGCAAGGGAGCAAGCCGGCTCGCCGGCGCTCTCGGAACCGCATCCCGAGGCTCGCAACGACTCGCCGGCGGTCTGAGCACGGCCGACGCCGGGGCGCGGTCGCTCAGCGGCGGCCTGTCGCGCCTCTCTTCCGGCGCCGGGCGCCTGCGCGCCGGCGCCGCCAAGACCGCGAGCGGCGCCGGCCGGCTTGCAGAAGGTGTGCGCGCGGCCGGCAGCGGCGCGCGCTCGGTGGCCGCCGGGAGCCGCTCGGTGGCCACCGGATCGCAGTCACTGGCCGACGGGCTCACCACCTTGTTCGACCTCTCGGGCACGCTCAAGAGCAGCGCCGGCCAGGTGGCGCAGGGGGCCGCGCAGGTCAAGGCCGGAGTCGTCACGGCCGCCGGCCAGACCGCTGACGCCGCCGCCGCGGCGGGACAGCTCAGCGGCGGCGCGGCGCAGATCAAGGAAGCGCTCGCCGCCTACGCCCAGGCGCACCCGGAGGCCGCCGACGACCCCACCTTCCAGGCCGCGCTCGGTAGCGCCGGCCAGGTGAGCGGCGGCCTGTCTCAGCTCTCCGGCGCACTCACGGCCGCCGGCCCGCGGCTTCAGCAGTTGGCCGGCGGGGCCGCCCAGGTGAGCGGCGGAGCCGACGCGCTTGCCGCCGGGCTCGGCGACTACTCCGCTGCCGTGGGCCGCGCCTCCGCCGGCGCCAAGGACCTGAGCGGCGGCGCCGCGCAGCTCTCCGGCGGCGCCGCGGAGGTGGCCGGCGGCGTCACCGCCGCGAGCGGCGCCACGCAGCAGCTCG
>CAIOZS010000107.1 GCA_903862845.1 uncultured Thermoleophilia bacterium | reverse complement strand
TCATGACCATCCCCTTCGCTCAGGCGCGCGCGGCCGCGGCGCTCCCGGGCGGCTGCGGCGCGGGGTAGTACGAAAAGGGAAGACAAGGATTCCTTGACTGTCCGGTCGCCAGCGGCCGTTCGCAGGCTCGGTTGCCGGGGGGGAAGATAGGGATTCGCCGGAATCCCTTATCTTCCCTCACAGTACTACCCCGCCGCGGCGGCCGCGGCGCGGGCGGCGCGCCATCTCCGCCTTCTCGCCGCTCGTCGATCCGGAGGCTGCACGCGGAGCCGGACGGAAGGGGATGGTCATGTGATCCCTTTGCTGGACCTGGCAGCTCGTCACCCTCGTCCGGCTCCACGTTGCGCACCTTGCCAAGTGCCGCCTCGTACTTCGCGCGGTCGCCGAGCGCGCCACGCTCCCTGAGATAGTCGACGGTCATGAGCGCCGACATCTTCTCGGCGAGCGCGGTCGCAATGAGCTGATTGATGGAAACGTCCTCCGACTTCGCGAGCTCGCGAACCTTCTTGTGAAGTGAATCGGGCAGACGCAGGCTTATGGTGCTCATGATTCGACTCCCATCCTTCTGAAGAGCTCACCGGGCCGGATCGCCGTGATCCCGAACGCCTCAGAGCCGGCGTAGTGTCGCACGTTGTGCGTGACGATAAGCGCACATCCGGCTTCGACTGCGAGCTCGAGGACGTGGTCGTCCTCGATGTCGCGCAGCACCGGCCGCCACAGGAAGTGGATATCCTGGAGGTGGGCGATGCCGCACCAGTGCTCCATCAGCACATCCACGTCCGCAAGGGTGAGCCCCAGTTCCGCGCTCAGACTCAATGTGACCAGTGTAGTTCGCGGCGTCGGCTCGAAGCGCTTGGTCGCCGGGTGCCGCGAATCCGCTCAGAATCCACCGATCGCGAGAAGGCCCTGGGCGGTCATGATGCGGCGCATCGCGGCGTGGCGGGGATTGACCGACTCACTGGAGCGCGTCTGAGAACCAGCCGCCTCCGCAACATCCGGCCTACAGCTTCTTCAGGAACGCGAAGTAGATGCCCGCGAACGCCAGGACGATGGCGATGTTCACAATCAGTCGTGCCGTGAAGTGATTGCTGAGGAACAGGACGTCTGCGCCAACGATGCAGCCGATCATGAGTACAAAGAAGACAACCATGTAGACGTTCTTCGCCATCTCAACCGCCCTTTCGAGTGCGTCATGGTCCATCCCCGGACGAGCGCCGGCGTCTTGCCGATGCGCTGCGCGACCCGTCCACGGTTACAGTGGCGTCTCACGACAGGCCTCGAATCCGTCCAACGCAGTGCGCTTCAGCTGAAGCGCCGCCATCTCACCGCTGTGACCCGAGCATACCTCACCGGGCGGCGCTTTCTGCTGGAAGCGCTTGTTGGATGCCCGCGCCTACTTGCCGACCAGGACATCTATCCCGTACAGGATCAGTTCGAGCTTGGCGTCTGAAAGCCGACACACCGGTTCGGTGAGCTGGGAGCGATCGACCGTGAAGATCTGGGAGACATTGGCGACTGAGTCCTTGGGCAGCCCGATATCCGATGCGGCGAGCGCCACATTGCCCGGGGCGTCAGCCCAACGCGCGTTGCTCGTGAGCGGAACTACCACGCACGTCGCGATGTGACTGCGGTTGAACGAGTCGTTCTGCACGATGACCACCGGGCGCCTGAATCCGGGGGCCGAACCGACCGGCTGACCCAGATCGGCCCACCATACCTCGCCTTGGGAAATCACCACTCGATCCGCTCGCCTGCCTGCCGTGCGGACTCGCCGATGAAGGCGGCATCCTCAGCGGCGACTTGATCGCACATGGCGTTGAGCGCGGCGGTCACTTCGTCCGCCGAGTGGCGCGCGACATACTCGCGCACCGCCCGCGTGTAGAGCTGGCTGCGTGACTGCTTGAGCTCGCGCGCAAGTGCATCAGCTTTGGTGAACACGTCATCTGGGATGGAGATCGCTGTCTTCATACCCCGAGTATAACTCGGGATCGATGCCGCCTCAACCCCGATTCCATGAGGTGCATCTAACAAGGCTTATGCAGTCTACGCATGACCCCAGATACAGACTGCTTCCTTCTGCGGAGGACGCTACCACCGAAATCGGAGGAAGGACAGAAGAACCTGCACCGCGAGGCTCTTTCGCTCTCGTGCGGTGGCGACTCTCACGGCGTGTTGCGGGCCATCGACAGTGGCGCCGACGAGCACGCGCCCGGCCTGGCGATCCTCCGGCGGCGCCCGGTGCGCGAGGCCGGCGGCGGCCTACTCGTCCTGCCCCGCCGCGCCCACCTCGACCGCCACGCACGACAGCGTCGCCCCGCGGCTCGGCAGCGTCGGCTCGTCGGAGGTGAGCACGTTGGCGGCGCCGGCCACGTCGCGGCCGGCGCCGTCGAAGTCCGCTTCGACGCCGGCCGTGAGCGCCACGACGCCGGGCATCACGTCCGCGGTCACGCGCACGGGGCAGCGCACGCGGCCCTGCGCGCTGCGCACCTGGGCGAGCGCGCCGTCCTCCACCCGGCGCGCGGCAGCGTCGTGCGGGTGCATCCACAGGGCGCGCTCGTCGCGCCGGCGGAACCAGGGCAGCGCGCCGAGCTGGGAGTGCACGCGCAGGCGCGCCTTGGGGGTCACGAGGCGCAGCGGCAGCGCTTCGGCCTGCGCCTGCACGCGCGCCTCGGGAACGGCGGACAGGCCGGCGGCCCGGCAGGCCGCGCCGCTGATCTCCACCTTGCCGGACGGCGTGCTCAGCGGGTGCGCCTCCGGGTCGGCGGCGAAGGCGGCGAGGCCCACGCGCTGCTGGTCGGCGCCGCAGTAGATGCCGCTGCGCCGGAACGCCTCCTCGTCGGCGATCTCCGACTCACGCACGAACCGGCGCAGCCAGGCGTCCTCGTCCTTGCCCTCGGTGAACGCGTCCCCGCAGCCCAAGAGCTCCGCGACGTCGGCGAGGATGTCGTAGTCGCTGCGCGCCCCGCCGCGCGGCTCGACGGCCTTGTGGGAGAAGAGCATGTAGTTCGCGAGCGTGAAGACGATGTCGTTGCGCTCGAGCCAGTGCGTGACCGGCAGTACCACGTCGCATTGGCGCGCTGTCGCCGTCAGGAAGAGGTCGTGGCACACGGAGAAGTCCAGGGACTGCATGGCGCGCACGCTCTTGGCTACGTCGGCGCCCTGGCACACGTAGTTGCCGCCGACGTTGAGGGCGGCATGAATCTCCGGGCAGCCGCCGGCGCGGCCCCGCAGCACGGCGTCGGCCCAGTCGTTGGCGGGCATGGTCGTCGACGCCGGGTGGGGCGGGACCGGGATGCTGCCGACGTCGGGCTCGGGCAGACCGCCCCAGTTCTGGGCGCCGGACGACCCGCCGCGGCGCCCGAGGTTGCCCGTGGCCACCTGCAGGGCGATCGCCAGGCGCACCCCCTCTTCCCCGCCCCAGACGCGCTGGATCGAGAGACCCGGGAGCAGCGCCGCCGGCTTGCGGCGGCCGTACTCGCGGGCGAACGCGGCGATGTCGGCGGCCGGCGTGCCGCAGACCTGCGCGGCCCACGCCGGCGTGGTCGCCTCGCCGCCGTCCTGCCCGAGCACGCGGCGGCGCAGCGCCTCGAAGCCGGTGGCGTGCGCGGCGATGAACGGCTCGTCCGCGAGCCCTTCTGTGACCAGCACGTGCAGCACGGCAAGCATCAACGCGCTGTCGGTGCCCGGCCGCACCGGCAGCCACTGCGTGCCCAGTTGCTTGGCCGTCTCGGTGCGGCGCGGGTCGATGACGACGACCGGCACGCCGCGCTTCTTCGCCTGGCGGAGCCGGGCGCGCCACTCGCAGCCCATGATGCAGTCCATCGGGTTCAGGCCCCACAGGACGATCAGCTCGGAGTGCTGCAGGGTCGCCGCGTCGACCCCGGGCTTGTCGCTGCCGAGCATCACCGGCTGCACGTACCGCGCGGCCGCCGAGCTGTAGCTGTCGGACTCGCCGACGTGCCCGCCGATCAGGTTGAGGAACCGCGGCGCGAGCTCGGCGGTGTTGTGCAGCGCGCCGCGGCACGAGCCGGAGCCGCCCAGCGCGAGGATCGCGCCGTCGCCGTGCCTGTCGCGGACCGCCTGGAGGCCGTCGGCCACCGTGCGCACGGCGTCCCGCCAAGTGACCTCGCGAAAGCTGCCCGAGCCGCGCGGTCCGCGGCGCAGCAGCGGCTTCGTGAGGCGGTCCTCGGCGTAGAGCTGGCGCGCGGCCTGGAAGCCGCGCGGGCAGCCACGCAAGAAGGGACCGCCCGCCGGGTTGTTGCCGATGCGCACTACGCGGCCGTCCTCGACGCTCGCCAGCAGCGGGCAGCCGCCGCCGCAGTCGCGGTTACAGGCGACGGGCAAGCGAAGGGTCATCGCGGCCTCCGGTGCGTGACTTCGGTCGGCGCGGATGGTAGCACGCGGCCGCGCCGGCCCTGCGACTCAGCCGGCCGCCGCCCAGGCCATCGCCGCCGCCTGCTGGTCAACGGCGAACACGCGCAGGCGGCGGCCCATCATCCAGCCGAAACCCTTGACGGCGCGTTCGACCCAGTCACGGTCGGTCACCACGGCGCAGCGCTCGCACTTGCTCAGATGGGGCAACACGACGCCCAGGTCGCCCAACGCCACACCGCCCGAAGATCCCCCGTACTCAGGGCCGATCTCAAGGACCAGGCGGATCCTGCGACCGCCGGCGAGCGCACGTTCGAACGCCGGCTTCAGGACGTCCTCGTAGTCCTTCGCGCCGACCTCGCCGACCGCCTTGAAGGCGAGCACACCCTCGGGTGCACCGTCGATGATCTGAATCATGGCGTTCCTCCCTGTCCCGGAGGCGCCAGAGCGCCCCAGCTTGGTCCGCGAGAGCCTACCAGCCGCGACCCCGAGTGAAACGCCGGCGGCAGCAGAAAGACGGCCACACTCGTACACCGCACCTCATAGGCGGCTCCTGCTTCTCGAGTGTAGCCGGCGTCGGGGAAGATCCTGGCCACCGCCCCTCCTTCAGGCCGGGAGGATGTCCGGCACGATGACGTTCCACCGTGCGACCAAGTGACCCCCGGTTCGCGGGGGATCGAGATACACCGGCGATCGAGAGCGACGGCGCTCAAGCTCACCGAGCAGGTGCGACTCCTCGAACGGCCGCCCTGCGTGCTCCAGCAGGAAGCCCAAGCGTGACGCGACAGACGCCGTGCCGAAGATATCCACCCACCTCATGACAGCCTCGGTCCGCAACGGAGGATAGGCCGGCAGACTACGGAGAAGCTCAGAGGCGCCACCCGCATTCCCTGGGACACGCACGCAGTCGACGAGGGTACGCTCCACGTCGGTGACCCAGACAGACTCACGCCCGACCGAGACACGTGACAGGCCGTCCGGCCGCCAGGGCCGCGCCCAACGATACAGCCCCCCTTCCCACTCAAAGCTTGTGAATCGATGAGGGCTCGTAACGAGCAGCTCGGTATGGATCGACGCAACGCCCGCGTGGAGCCCCCAAGCCGTGCCGTAGCCAAACGAATACGGCCGGGTGATGCGAGCAGCAAGCCGGCGGGGGTCGGCGGCGGCCCCTGCCTTGACCGCCAGACGTCTGCGAACCATGCGGAAATCGCCGCGGTCGACCAAGTATTCCAGGGCTCGTGACGCGGCGCGCCTGTCGCCGCCCACAAGCTGCGCCGCCTCATCCAGGGACAGCGGGTCTCCGGGGCTGAGAGCATCCCGCAGGATCGATGCCGGCCGCTTGCTTGCCATCGAGTACCGTATCCTCGTCACTGGACGTTGTTACGGTACTCGACAGCTAGTCTCCGGTCAACGGCCCCGGCACAACGTCAACCCACTGCCCTGGTGCATGCTCACAGCGCGAGGGGACTCGGGGCGCCGGGAACGCGCGCTTGTCCGTCCCCGGCGGATGGCACCGTGCCGGCACTTCGGCCGAGGAGGGCACCGCCATGCTTCACGAGCTCAACCCCGAGCAGCTCGCCGCCGCGCAGCACGGCGACTGGCCGCTGCTCATTGTCGCCGGCGCGGCCCTGCAGTACGGCGTCGGCCCAATCGTTGGCGAGGATCGTCGCGGAGGCAGCGTTCGGCGGCACGGGCAACCGGCCGACTCCGGGTGGCGGCAGGCCACCCCAGTTCTGCGCCCCGGACGAGCCGCCGCGGCGCCCAAGGTCAGCAGAACGCCGCGAGCCCGACGTCAGGCGAACGGCTGCGCGTCCACCGGCACCCCGTCGCTCTGCTTCTTGATCTGCGAGCGCCAGCCCCAGTTGCCCATGAAGCGGTAGCCGAACGCCGGGATGGCCGGCTTGGCCATGAGCCGCACGGCCTCGGCGGGCAGCGGACGCCCGGCTGCCAGCTCGTCGGCGGTCAGGTCGAGGGCGCGCATCGCCGAGCGCATCATCCCGCCGAGCTTGCGCAGCGGCTTGCCGTCGATCATGCCGCCGGCGCCGAGGATGAGGCCGCCGGCCCATTCGAACCCGGCGGCCGCAGCGAAGTTGCGACAGATCTCGATGGCGATCTCGCTCTGCTCGACCTCCGGGAAGCCGGACTGGCAGATGGCCACGAAGGCCGGGCTGCCTGCGGCCGCCGGCGTCTCGCCGGGAGCCGCGCCCGCCCGGCCGCTCTCGCCCGCGCACCGGGCCGCGATGACCTCGAGCGCGCGTATCGCCGGCGCCGGCAGGCTGTCGACGTACAGCGGGAACGACAGGACGACCAGATCGCTGGCGGCGACCGCCGCGCACAGCTCCTCCGTCGCTTCTTCGCTGCGCAGCGCCTTGACAACCTTCACCGTCAGCGTCTTCAGGCCGCGCGTCTCCAGCTCTTCACGAAGATACGCGCCCAGCGACTCTGACGAGCTGGCGCCGGGTTTGGGGCTGCCGACCAGCAGAAGGGCTGTCCGCGGAGTCCTCATGCGACCACCTCGCTGGGGGCGGAGTGGACCGCGTCTCGCGCGGGCCTGACGCCGACCTCGTCGAGGAGGGCGCTGACCGCGAGGCGCACATCCCACTCGTTCGCGCCGCTCTCGAGCACGCCGGACGACCAGCGCGGCGGCTGCATGTTGAGCGTGTTGCGCTCCACGAGCCGCCGGAAGGTCCGGGCCTCGGGCCCGCCGGCGCGCCCGGCAGGCACGGTGCCGGCTACGACGAGGTCGCTGCGCA
Organism: uncultured Thermoleophilia bacterium; assembly: GCA_903862845.1. GTDB lineage: Bacteria > Actinomycetota > Thermoleophilia > UBA2241 > UBA2241 > CAIXSE01. The sequence goes on along the minus strand of CAIOZS010000107.1, from coordinate 3,228 downwards.
CCCAGCGGGACGCCACTTCGCGCCCCCTGTCGGCGTGCGCACACACGCCGGGCGTCGTCGTCCAGCACTTGAAGCAGCCCGCGCACCAGGCGATCCTGTCGTCGCGCAGGCGCCAGTCGTCGACGGCCCAGCCGCCTGCGGCCAGGCCGTCCGCGAGCGCGTCGTGGATCAGCGCCAGGGTCGGGTCGTCGTCGACGCGGCCGTCAAGGAGCAGGGCCGCGCTGGCCGTCGCGCTCATTCGCTTTCCTCCAGGTTCCTGGGATCGGGGGGAGTCCAGTCTTCCGCGCCGGGGCGCGGTTCCGGGGGCAGTTGTTCGAGCTTGGCGATGGTCTCGTCGCACCACTCGAGGTACGCCTTGCTGACGTGCTTCCCGCAGCTCACGGTCATCAGCCAGTACGCCGCCGGCGGCTGGCTCTCCGCGGACATCGCCGCGTCGTAGCGGTCGTACCGGCGGAGGAGCGCTTCGTGCTCCGCACGGGTCTGTCTGACGTGCTCGATCATCGTCGCGGGGCCGACCTCCCAGCCGTGGAACGGCTTGAGCAGGACTTCCACACGCTCCTTCTGCGGCTCAGGCGGCACCGCCAGCCAGCGACGCAGCTCCTCGCGCCCGAGCTCGGCGATGGTGGAGACGTTGCGGTTGGGCTTGCCCGCCTGACGCATCACCTCGCGTGGCGAGGCCCTCTGCCTCCAGGCGCTTGAGGATCGGGTAGATGTGCCCGTAGCTTTCGCTCCAGAAGTTGCCGAGACTGTGGGCGTAGATCCGCCGGATGTCGTACCCCGACAGCGGCGCGTAGGCGAGGAGGCCCAGCACCGCGTACTTCGTCTTGTTCTCCCGTGGCATCGTGCCTCCGGTGGTTGCATATATGACGGGAGGTACTATAGCCTAGGGATATATGCCGATCAAGCACGGTCGCGCGATGAGGACAGAATCGCGGAGACGAACCTGCGCACGTCACATGACGAACGACTCCTGGAGGTGCCCACTTGCGTATCACACGCACTGCAGCTGTGGTCTACACGATCCTCGCCGCCGGGGTGGCCGGCTTCCAGATCGCCATGGCGGCCGGTGCGCCTTGGGGCGAATTCGCGATGGGCGGAGCCGTCCACGGGCAGTTCCCACTGTCGCTGCGCGCCGCCGCGCTCGTCCAGGCGGCGCTCCTCGCACTGACGGCGCTCGTCGTTCTCTCCCGCGCCGGCCTCGCCCTGCGAAGCTGGTCCCGGGCAGCGCGCCGGCTGGTGTGGGTGGTCGTCGCACTGTCGGCGATCAGCTCGGCGATGAATCTCGCGACGCCGAGCGCCGGCGAGCGCGCGCTGTGGGCGCCGGTCGCACTCCTGACGCTGGCGAGCAGCCTCACGGTCGCGTTCGGGGCGCGGCCCGCGGATCGTCGCGAGCGCCCGCCTTCGAACAGCTAGCCGCGCGAGCCGTCCGTGAGGCGGTGCTTCGCGTGCGCCTCGCGTGCGGGGTGCCGCTGCCGGGCAGAGACGAAACGGGCATTCCCTCTCGGCGCGCGCCGCACTAACCCCGCCCGCGCCGCGCCACCTCGCGCGGGCGCGTCGGCGAACGCGCGCGCTTGTCCGTCCCCGGCGGGTGGTACCCTGCGGGCACTTCGGCCGAGGAGGGCACCGCCATGCTTCACGAGCTCAACCCCGAGCAGCTTGCCGCCGCGCGGCACGGCGACGGGCCGCTGCTGATCGTCGCCGGCGCCGGCACCGGCAAGACGGCCACGCTGGTGCACCGCGTGGCCCACCTCATCGGCGGCGGCGCCGACCCGCGACGCATCCTGCTGCTCACGTTCACGCGCCGCGCCGCCGCCGAGATGCTGCGGCGCGTCGAGGCGCTGCTGGCGGCGAGCGGGAGTGGCGGCAACGGGCGGGGCGGCGGCTCGGGCGGGGCCGCAGGCGCTTCCGCCGCCCGCCTTCCCGCCGCCGCAGGCGCTTCCGCCGCCCACGCCTCCGGGCGCGTCTGGGGCGGCACCTTTCACGCCGTCTCCGCGCGCCTGCTGCGCGTCCACGCCCGCGACATCGGCATGCAGCCCGACTTCACGATCCTCGACAGGGGCGACGCGGAAGACCTCATGCACGTCGCCCGCACCGCCCTCGGCCTCGGCCGCGGCGGCGGCCGCTTTCCGCAGAAGTCCACCTGCCTCGACGTGTACTCGCGCTGCGTCAACGCCCAGCTTCCGCTGCACGAGGTCCTGCACACCGCCTTCCCCTGGTGCCTGCCGGCCGAAGAGGGCCTCGCGCAGCTCTTCGCGCGCTACACCGACCTCAAAGAGGAGCAGCAGGTGCTCGATTACGACGACCTACTGCTGTTCTGGCGCGGGCTCCTCGCCGATCCGGCGGGCGGCGCCCGCGTGCGCGAGCGCTTCGACCACGTCCTGGTCGACGAGTTCCAGGATACGAACGCGCTGCAGGCCGACATCGTCTCGCTGCTGCGCCCCGGCGGCAGCGGCGTCACCTGCGTCGGCGACGACGCGCAGGCCATCTACGGCTTCCGCGCCGCGACGGTTCGCAACATCCTCGACTTCGAGCTGCGCTTTCCCGGCGCCGAGGTGCGCACGCTGACGCGCAACTACCGGTCGACCGACGCGATCGTGGCGGCCACCAACGCGCTCATCGCGGAGGCCGCCGAGCGCCGCGACAAAGAGCTCTGGACCGAGCGCACCGGCGGCGGCAGGCCGGTGCTCGCCACCTGCCGCGACGAGGACGAGCAGACGCAGTGGCTCTGCGCGCGCATCCTCGAGCACCGCGAGCAGGGCACCGAGCTCAAGAAGCAGGCCGTGCTGTTTCGCGCCCAGCATCATTCGATGTCGCTCGAGATGGAGCTGTCCCGCCGCAACATCCCCTTTCACAAATACGGCGGGCTGCGCTTCGTCGAGATGGCGCACGTCAAGGACCTCGTGTCCTTCCTGCGCCTCGCCGAGAACCCACGCGACGCCATGGCCGGTTTGCGCGTGCTCGGGCTGGTGCCCGGCATCGGGCCGAAGACGGCGGCCACGCTACTCGAAGCGCTCGGCGCCGCCGCCGGCGACTTTCAGGCGGCGTGGGCGGGCGCCCACCTGCCAGAGCCCGCGCGCTCCGCCTGGTCGGCCGTGGTCGAGCTCTTCGCGACGCTCGCCGTCGCCGGTCCCGGCGAGGTGCCGGCCCAGGTCCACGCCGTGCGCAGCGTGTACGGGCCGCTGCTCGAGCGCCGCTACGACAACGTGCAGGCGCGCCTCCGCGACCTCG
>CAIOZS010000106.1 GCA_903862845.1 uncultured Thermoleophilia bacterium | reverse complement strand
GGCAGAGATCAACCCCAGCGCCCGGTCCATCATCGAGAGCGCGGACTGGCACATGTACCTCCTGGGCCAGGGTGACGTGGAGCGCGAGCTGCTGCGCCTGCACCAGTTCCACAAGCTGCGCTACGAGGTCGCCGGCAGCCTGATGAGTATCGACTTGCCGTGCGCCTCACTTGCCGGGTACGCCAAGGAGCTCGCGCCATGACTTCCGCCGATGACTGGAAAGAACGGCTGACCGGCAAGCTCGAGCCGATCCTGAGGCAGCGCGACCCGCGCCCCGCGATCAGCTCCTACCACGACATGCCCTACGCCATCTTGCGCTATCCGCCCGACGCCGAGTTTGCGGTGCGTCAGGAGGTCGCGCTGCTGCGCACGAGGCTCGAAGCGGCCGGGAAGCGCGTCACCACGATCTCGCTCGCGCAGTGCATGCAGGAGGCCCTCGAGGCCGAGGGCCTCGACACCAAGACGCTGGCGGACGCCGAAAGGCAAGTCGGCCTGCCGGAGACCATCGAGACGATCCACCAGGTGCTCAGCGAGTACCAGCCGCTGGACGGGCTCGTGGCGGCCAAGCTGCCGGCAGATGCCGACCCCCTGCGCGACGTGGTGTTCATCGTGCGGGCCGGCGCCCTGTTCCCGCTGTACCGCACGCACGCCCTCCTGGAACAGCTCAAGGGCAAGCTCAAGGTGCCCGCGGTGCTCTTCTACCCGGGTACGATCGAGGGTCCCACAGGTCTGCGCTTCATGGGCGTGCTCGACGCCGAACACAACTACCGACCGAAGATCTTCTGAGGTGACAGCGATGACTGTGACGAGCATACGAGGCCTCTTCGCGAGCGACATCTCGCGCGAGATCGAGGAGATCATCAAGGTCGACCAGGCCGACGAGCGCATCGTGCGCGACGAGCTCCGCGAGTACGTCGTCACCGAGGCCATCTGCCGCCACTTCAACACCATCCTCGAGCGCTACTCGCAGACGCCGAACCAGCCCCACGAGGGCATCGGCGTCTGGGTCTCGGGCTTCTTCGGCTCGGGTAAGTCGAGCTTTGCCAAGTACCTTGGGCTGGCGCTCGAGAATCGCATGCTCATGGGCGAGTCGGCCGGCACGATCCTCGGCGAGCGCACCGGCGACCAGCGTGCACAGGTGCTGCTGAGCACGATCGCGGAGCGCATCCCGACCGAGGCCGTGATCTTCGACGTCTCGACCGACCGCGGCATCAGGGCGGGCAACATGACGCTCACGGAGATCATGTACCGCCTCTTCCTGCACGGGCTTGGGTACGCCCGTGACCTCGACCTCTCCGAGCTCGAGATCACGCTGGAGGCCGACGGCCGGCTCGACGAGTTCGTGGGCAAGTACCGCGAGGTCTTCGGCAAGGATTGGGACACCGAGAAGGGCAAGGTCGCGGTGGCGGTGCAGCAGGCCAGCCGCGTGATGCACGAGCTCGAGCCCGAGACATATGCGACGACGGACAGCTGGCGGGAGTCGGCGATGCGGCGCGCCGACGTCAGCGCGGGGAGTCTCGCGAATCGCTGCGAGGAGCTGATGGCGCGCCGGCGCCCGGGCAAGACGCTCGTGTTCGTCATCGACGAGGTCGGCCAGTTCGTCGCGCGCGACGTGCAGAAGATGCTCGACCTCCAGGCGGTCGTGCAGAGCCTGGGCCGCGTCGGACGAGGGAAGATGTGGCTGGTCGTCACCTCGCAGGAGAAGCTGACCGAGCTGGTGGGCGGCCTCGACGACCGCCGCGTCGAGCTGGCGCGGCTGATGGAACGCTTTCCGCTGCAGGTCCACCTCGAGCCATCAGACATCTCCGAGGTGACCAGCAAGCGCGTGCTGGCAAAGACGACGCAGGCGCAGACGCAACTGCGCGAGCTCTACGACCAGCACAGCGGCCGCCTCGCCGACAGCACGCGGCTCACGGCGGACATCAAGCTGCCCGAGCTCACGAGGTCCTCGTTCGTCGACCTCTACCCCTTGCTGCCGTACCAAGTGGACCTGATCATCCAGCTCGTCTCGGGCCTGCGCACGCAGAGCGGCGCCAGCAAGCACGTCGGGGGCGCCGCGCGCACCATCATCAAGCTCGCCCAGCAGCTCCTCATCCATCCCGAGGTGGACCTCGCCTCGCAGCCGGTCGGCACGCTGGCCACGCTGGACGAGGTGTACGACCTCGTGGCCGGCAACGTGGCCAGCGAAGTCCGCGGCAAGATTGACGAGATCGCGCACAAGGTCGACCACTCGTTGGCTCAGACGGTGGCCAAGGCCATCTGCCTGCTGCAGTACGTGCGCAGCGTCCACTGCACTGCCGAGAACATCGCCGCGGCGCTGTTTCCCGCGGTCGATGCCGACTCGCGGCTGCCCGACGTCAAGGACGCGCTCGCGGCTCTCGTCAAGGCCACGATGGTCCGCCAGGGCGACCAGGGCTACCGCATCCCCACCCCTGCCGAAGACGATTGGGAGCGTCAGCGCGCCGAGCTGTCGCCGAAGCCGTCACACGCCAACAGCATCTATGCCGAGGTGATCAGTTCCCTCTGGCAGCCGCAGCCTTCGCACACGCTTGGCGAGGTCAAGGTGTTCAAAGCCGGCCTGCTCTTCCAGGGGTTCAAGGTCGTGGACGGCGACGTGCCGTTCCACGTCGGTCTTGCGCCTGCCGGGGCTGAGTTCGAGGAGGCTTGCGAAGAGGCTCGCGCTCGTAGCCGCGCTGAAGGCGGAGCGATCTTCTGGACGGCGACTCTCGACACGCCGATCGACCACGAGATGGCCGAGCTGTTCCGCTCCAAGGAGATCCTCACCAAGAAGGAGCGCGGCGCGCAGACCAAGGACGAGACCGCGCTCGTCCACGAGGAGCGCGTGCGCCAGAGCCGTCACCGCGACGAGCTGCGACGACTCATGAAGCTGTCGCTGCTCGGTGGGGCGATCTTCTTCCGCGGCAACGATCGCAGCCCCGATTCGTCCACGGCTGAGGTGGGCAAGGCGGCCGCCAAGGTCCTCTCGCAGGCGCTCCCCGAGGTCTTCTCTCGTTTCCACGAGGCAGCGGCCAAAGTGACCACCAAAGACCTCGAGGCTCTGCTCGCCGCCGATAGCTTGATCGCCTTGCCGCCGGTGTACTCGGCTCTTGACCTCCTGCACGACCAGGCTGGCTCCCCCGCCTTCCGCGTGGAGTCGGGCCCTCTCGCCGAGGTTCGCTCCCGCATCGAGAACCGCACCAGCTACGGCGAGGTGGCCAGTGGTCGTTACCTGACCGACGAGCTCGCCAAGGAGCCGTTCGGCTGGGACTTCGACGTCGTGCGCCTCCTGGTCGCCTGCCTGCTGCGCGCCGAAGCTCTGGAGATGACCAGCCGCGGGCAAGTGACCAAATCGGCGCGCTCACTCGAAGCGCGCACGGCCCTCACCAACAACAGCATGTTCCGGCAAGCCTCCTTCCGCCCGGCGAGCGGCCCCGAGGGCGCCGACGTCATCGACGCCTACGAGCACTACAAGGAGGTGTTCGGCAAGGAGCTTGCCGAGCTGGGAGCCAGCGTCGTGGCGACCGCCATCCGCAGTGACGTGACGGAGAGCGAGGGCCAGGTCGAGGAGATCGTGACCACGCTCCGCCGGAATGGGCTCCCCGGCGTGACGCTGCTTGAGAGTGCGTCCGGCCAGATGAGATCGATCCGCAGCGGCGACGACGAGCAGGCGCTGTCTGGCTTCAACGCCGCCTACCGCGAGATCGGCGAGGCGATCAAGCGCGCCGCCGAGCTCGAGCAGGCGCTCACGCTCGTGGCGCT
>CAIOZS010000105.1 GCA_903862845.1 uncultured Thermoleophilia bacterium | reverse complement strand
CGCGACGCGGCGCCGTTCGCGATCACGCTCGCCTGCGCGGGTCTCTTCAGCTTCCTCTCGGGCGGCTACATCTTCACGCGCAGCGCGCCCCTGGCGGTCGTCTACCTCCTTCTGGCGGCGCTCTGGGTCTGGTTTCTGCGGCGGCGCTCGCGGCCCTCTCTGCTCTACCTCGTCGCCCTGGCCGTATTCGGGCTGTTCGTCGCTTGGGCTGGCCTTTCGGTGTCGTGGTCGTTCGGCCCCGACCTGAGCTGGATCGCCTTCGACCTCGCCGCCTTCTATCTCGTGGTGGCGGCGGTGCTCGGGCTCACGCCGGTCCGCGGCCTCCAGCTCCGCACCGTGGCCTACGGCTTCCTGGTCGTGGCCGTGGCGGTCGGCGTGTACGCCTACCTTGGCAAGGTCATCCCGGACGTCGTGACCCACGCGCACACCTACGCGCGCCTCGACAGCCCGGTGGGCTACTGGAACGTCCTCGCCCTGATGATGGTGATGGGGCTGGCGGTCGCGCTGGCCCTGGCCGGCGACCGCACGGTTAACCCCGCCTGGAGGGCGCTGGCCGCCGCAGCCGCCGTGCCGCTCAGCTTCACCTTCTTCTTCACCCTGTCGCGCGGCGGCTTCGTCGTGCTCGGCGTCGTGCTGCTCCTGTACTTCGGCTTCACGACGACACGCCTGGCCAGCTTCGCGAGCCTCGTGGCCATCACGGCGCCCGTGGCGGCCGTGCTGTGGCGGCTGCGCGACCTCGGCACGCTTTACGCCGCGACCGCGGACGACGCCCTGCGCACCTTGCAGGGCCACACCCTGCTGCGCTGGTCTGTAGCGGCGCTGCTGGTCGCCGCGGGAGCGCAGGCGGTGGTCGCCCTCGTGCAGCGCGGCGTGCCGTGGCCACGCTGGGCGCGCCTCGCCGCCGGAGCCGCCGTGCTGGTGGTGCTGGTGGCCGGCCTCGGCGGCGGTTCGTGGCGCTTCCTTGATAGCCGCGGCGGCGTGACCTGGGTCAAGGACCGCGTGCACACCTTCGTCGCGGGCACCGACCAGACTGGCGCCGAAGAAGGGACCAGCCGCCTCGTCTCTCTCAACACCGGCCGGCCGCCTCTCTGGCGCGAAGCTCTCGACCAGTCGCACTACGCCAGGCTGCAAGGCACAGGCGCCGGCACCTTCGTCTTCACGCACAACCGCTTCCGTACAGGGGGGGGCATCGTCAAGCACGCCCACAGCGAATGGTTCAACGTGCTCAGTGGGCTGGGCATCGTCGGGCTCGGCCTGTTCGCGGCGGCCATGGCGCTGTTCATCGCGGCCGCCGTGCGCAACCCCTTCGCCGACCGGCGCGATCCGCTGCGCCCGCTCCTCGTGGCGCTTCAGGCGGGCGTGGTGGCCTTCGTCGTGCACCTCTCGTGGGACTGGACCTGGGACATGGCGGCGATCGGCACGGTCTTCTTTCTGTTCGCCGCCGCGTGCTCCTCGTACCTGGCGACCCGGGCCGCCGACCGCCGGGAGCACGCGGCTGCCGTCGGTGAGACGGCGCCCGAGGAGGCTGCGGCGGAGGCGCCGCTGCCGGCGCCGCCGCGCCGCCGCCGCGCCGGCGCATTGCTGCTGCGGACCCTGGCCACAGTGGCGCTTCTGCTTCTCGCCGCGAGCTGGCTCGTGCCGTACCTCTCAGCGAGGGCGGAGAGCGCGGCGCTCGACGCCTGGGTCAACGGGGACACCGCCGCCGCCCTGAGCCACGCGCGGCGCGCCGCGCGCCTCGACCCGCTGGCCGTGGAGCCCCTGATCACCCAGTCGCAGCTGCTGCGGCAGCAGGGGCGCAAGGGCGAGGCGCTGGCGCTGCTCGAGAAGGCGGCCCGGCTGCAGCCCGAGAACTACCAGGTGTTCTATCACCAGGGCGTTCTGCTGCTGCAGGCGTCCGGCCGCAAGCAGGCCGCCATCGCCGCGCTGCGGCGCGCTCTGGCGCTGAACCCCCTCGACGCCGCCAGTCGCTCCGAGCTGGAGCTGGCGACGGGGCCCTGAACCTGGGCGGCGAAGGGCCGCCCGATCCGGGCCGCCTGCCGCCCGACGGCGGCGAACTGAAGGGCATGCCCCGCTCATTCCTTGGCCCGATGGTAAACGGACAGAGCGCCTCCCCGGAGAGGGGAGGCGCTCTGTCGATGGCGCCCAGATGGTGTCGGCTTCGAGCTAAGCGCGGCGGCGACGGAGCAGCGCACCGCTACCGATGAGGCCGGCGCCGGCGCCGAGGATCAGGATGATCTCGCCGCCGGTGTAGGCGAGAGAACCACTCTGTTCTCCGGGACCCTGCAAGCTCGCCAAGTAGTCCGTGAGCACACCCTTGATGTCCGAGTACTGGGTGAGGACCGGGTTGTTCTCGGCGTACGCCAGAGCGGCGCGAATCTCCGCAGCCGTCCAGTTGCCGTCGATGTGGCCGTCCTGCGCGTCTTTAATGATCGCGTCGATGACCGACTGCGGCACCGCGGCTTGAGCGACCACGGCGAACACCAGAAGGAGCAGCACGGCGATCGTGATAGCGCCCAGTAGCTTGCTCTTCATATCTTCACCCCCCTCACGATGATTAGTGTGCATGCATGATGTCTCTGCGACGCGGCAGTTGTTCTTGACTCGTCCTTGTATCACAAGCCTCCGACTATTGCCATGCGCGATAGCGTTGGACTATGCGCGGCATCCGGTGCTCCGTCTGCGGCTCTCGTGGCAGACAGTGCCAGTATAATGCCGTCGATGCAGGTTGAGCCAAACACCGTGCGCGTTGAACCCCGGGCGCCGGGCCGCGGTCGCGACGCGGCGCCGTTCGCGATCACGCTCGCCTGCGCGGGTCTCTTCAGCTTCCTCTCGGGCGGCTACATCTTCACGCGCAGCGCGCCCCTGGCGGTCGTCTACCTCCTTCTGGCGGCGCTCTGGGTCTGGTTTCTGCGG
>CAIOZS010000104.1 GCA_903862845.1 uncultured Thermoleophilia bacterium | reverse complement strand
CTCCGCTTCGCTGCGCTCCGCTCGGCGCCGCTGCGCGGCGCCTCGCGAGCCTCCCTCGACCCCGTCCCGGCCCTCCGCGCTCTCGCGCGGCCGTCGCCGACTGTCGCCGCCGCGCCCCGCCGGCCTTGCCCCGGCATACAGCAGCGGCACGTGGGCGACGAGCTCTTCGCGGCGCACGCCGAGCGCGTCGAAGGCGCCGAGCCGCACGAGGTTCTCCGCGACCCCGCGGCTCACGCGCGTGCGCGCCACGAAGTCGGCCAGCGAGGTGTACGGCCGGGCCGGGCCGGCCGCCGCTGGGTCGGCCGCAGGTCCCCCAGCCGCGTCGTCGGGCGAACGCTCTGACGCGCTCGCGGGCGCGGCTCCGGGAGAGGCCGCGGAGGGGCGGGAGAGGGTCGAAGGGGGCTCGCGAGGTGCGGGGGGCGAAGCCCCCGCGCACGCGCCGAGCGGAGCGAAGCGCCCCCCTGAGGCCCTCTCCCGCTCCGCAGCGGCCGACCCGCCGCCGCGTTCACCCCCGCGTGCCTCGACGATCGCCCGCCGCGCCGCGCCGCTCATCTCCTTGACGTAGGCCAGCCCCACGCGCAGCGCGTGACCGTCGTCCTCGACCTCGAACCACTCGCCGCTGAGGTTCACGTCGAGCGGCCGCACCGCGAGCCCGAAGCGCCGCGCGTCGCCCAGCACCACGCGCGGCGAGTAGAAGCCCATGGGCTGGTTGTTGAGGATGCCGGCGTAAAACTCGGCCGGGTAGTGCGCCTTGAGCCAGGCCGAGGCGTTGCAGACGATGGCGAAGCAGGCGGCGTGCGCCTTGTTGAAGCCGTAGGCGGCGAACCCGCGGAGCTGGCGAAAGACCTCGTCGGCCGCCGTCCGCGAGACGCCGCGCGCCACCGCCTTCTCGACGAAGCTCCGGCCGATGGCGTCCATCTCCTCCAGCGACCGCTCGTGGGTCATCGTGCGGCGCAGCAGGTCGCCCTCGGCGAGGCTGAAGCCGGCCACGGCCGCCGCCACCTCGATGACCTGCTCCTGGTAGACGATGACGCCGTAGGTGCGGCGCAGGATGCGCTCCATGGCGGGGTGCGGCACGGTGACCGGCTCGCGCCCGTGCCGCCGGCGGATGAACGGCGCGATCATGTCGGCCTGCAGCGGCCCCGGGCGGAACAGCGAGATGGCCGCGATGACGTCCTCGAAGTCGCGCTCCTGCAGCCGCGTGGCGAGGTTGCGCTGCCCCGAGCTCTCGAGCTGGAACAGCCCGACGGTGCGCGCCGAGCGGATGAGCTCGTAGACCTTGGGGTCGTCGCGCGGGAGCTCCCAGGCGCTGACGTGCTCGCCGGTGCGCGCCTCGATGCGGCGCACTGCCTCGGCGATGGCCGAGTGCATCTTGAGGGCGAGGATGTCCATCTTGACGAGGCCCAGCGTCTCGACGTCGTCCTTGTCGAACTGGGCCACCACGACTCCCTTGGCGGCCCATTGCAGCGGCACGCGGTCGGTGAGCGGGTCGCGCGAGAGGATGAATCCGCCGAGGTGCGTGCCGAGATGCGCCGGAAAGCCGGAGAGGCGCTCGGCGACGTGCACGAGGCGGCGGTAGTGGGGGTTCTGGAACTGGTGGCCCTCGAGCTCGGGACGCTCGGCGAGCATCTCGCCGAGCTTGGCGGCGCTGCCCCACGGGATGCGTTTGGAGAGACCGTTGGTCTCGTCTGGCGTGAAGCCGAAGGCGCGGCTCACGATGCGCACCGCGGAGGGCGCGCGCACCGTGCTCACGGTGGCCACCATGGCAACCTTGTCGTGGCCGAAGCGCTCGTAGATGTACTGGATGACCTCGTCGCGGCGCGCCGAGCAGAAGTCGATGTCGACGTCGGGCATCTCGCGGCGCGCCGGGTTGAGGAAGCGCTCGAAGAGCAGCTCGTGGGCGATGGGGTCGGCGTCGCAGATGCGCAGCACGTAGCTGACGATGCTGTTGCCGGCGGAGCCGCGGCCCGAGTAGTAGATGCCGCGGCCTCTGGCGAACTCGACGATGTCGTGGACGGCGAGGAAGTACTCGGCGAAGCCGAGCTCCTCGACGACCTTGAGCTCGCGCTCGAGGCGCGCCGTGACCTCGGCGGTGAGCGGCCGGTAGCGCTGTTCGGCGCCCTTGAAGCAGCGCTTCCAGAGCAGCGAGAAGGCCGTTTCGCCGGGCGGCAGCGGGTAGGCGGGGAAGAGGAGGCGGCCCAGGCCGAGATCGAGGTTGCAGCGCGCGGCGATGCGCTCCGCGTTGGCGTAGGCCTCCGGGTAGCGCTGGAAGAGGCGGCGCATCTGCGCAGGGCTCTTGAGGTAGAGCTCGGCGTTCTTGCGTCCCAGCGGGTTGGGCAGCGGCTGGTTGGCGGCCTCGGCAGCGAGCACGTCGTGAAGGCCGGCGTCGCCCTTGACCGTGTAGTGCACGTCGCCCGTGGCCACGGTGGGGAGGCGCAGCTCGTGGGCCAGCAGGTCGAGGGCGCGCAGCGAGGCGCCCGAGTCGGGCAGCAGCTCGTGCTGCAGCTCGACGAAGAAGTCGCGGCCGAAGATGTCGCGAAGCACGGAGGCCGCGGCGCGGGCGCCGGCTTTGTCGCCGGCGAGCAGCCGCGACCAGATCTCGCCGCGGCGGCAGCCGCTGAGCGCGACGAGGTGGCCGCCGTGCTCGGCGAGCGTGGCGAGCCGGGCCAGCGGCGGCTCGCCGGGGTGCTCGAGATGGGCGGCGCTGATGATGCGGCAGAGGTTGCTCCAGCCCTGGTAGTCGCGGGCGAGGAGCACCAGGTGGTGGCCGGCGGCGCCGGCGGCGCGCGCGGCGGAGGGAGGCACCGTGGCGGACCCGGTGAGATGGCGGATGTGGCCGTCGGGGGTGAAGGCGGCGTGATCGGCAAGGCCTGCCGGCGCTGCGGGCGGGTATGGGGCCTCGGGAGGGCGCTCCGCTTCGCTGCGCTCCGCTCGGCGCCGCTGCGCGGCGCCTCGCGAGCCTCCCTCAACCCCATACCCGCCCTCCGCGCCTGCCCTCGCCTCTCTCGCCGGCAACGGCGCGCCCGCCGGTCCGCCCGGCGCATCGGCGTCCGGCCGCCACACCCGTCCGCCTGGGCCGACAACCGGCTCGACGGTGAGCTCGACGCCGACGATGGGTTTGATGCCGGCGGCCTTGCAGGCCTGGTAGAAGCGCACGGCGCCGTAGAGCCCTTCGTGGTCGGTGGCCGCCAGGGCCGGCATGCCCATGCCGGCGGCCG